>JAHHSU010000001.1 GCA_020025035.1 Thomasclavelia sp.
GTGTCTTAATTCACTTTATTATATTAAGTTTCACATCAATACTAATTCTATCTGTTTTCTTGTATATTTTCATGATAGTTGCTTAAAAATTGACAATTTTATTTTAATTTTCTTCATATAGTTTTTTTACATATACTCATTTAATTTAATATATATTTTATAGTACATATAACTTCTATTTGTATAATGCTAGATATTTTTCTTTTTGTTTAGTTTGTATATAATTATATCGCATCAGTTATAATCTCTCTATTTTTTATCTTAATATACTTAGTATTGCATGGTTTATAACTGATGCTTTTTTATTTAGCATGGGTCTTTATCATATAATTTGAGATATGTTATTTTGTTAATTATATTTTAATAGAATTTAGTAAGTGTGTAGAGATACATTGCTCCTACACACTCAGTAGGAAAATTGTTGATCAACCATGTATAATTAAATATCGATTCATTTGCTATTTTGGTATATATATAACATAGCATATCTTTTTTAGATATGTTTGTAAGTAAATGAGTCATATTTTGAATAGAGTAGTCAGATTTAATATGGCATGAATGTATATTTTCTTGAAAATGAATTAGAATGTCTTGGTTTAATTGATCAAAATGATAAATTGTTTCCATATCATAATTATACATATTGGCACATATCTCTAATGCAAGAATACTATAATGTTTTGGTTGTAATTGTTGTAAGTTAGTTCTTTCTATAAGTGCTTGTGTTAGTGGAATTGGATTATATATTTTAGATTTTCTCTTGATAAATTGTTTATTGATTGTTGCTTCGTAAGATAAAATCATTTTATAAAATTCATCAAATAAATAAAGTGATGGTATTTGATAAAAAGTATATGAGAATCCTTCATATTTAGAAAATGCCTTCATTGTATCATTGTAGCCAAATGTAATTCTTTTATGAATAGTTTCTCTACTAAAATCCATAAAATTTCCTAAATTATTTAAAGGAGAAATATATTTGATATTAGGTCTATTGATATAATGTTGATGAGTAAATTGATGTGGGGTTAATTCTACAGCAATAATTTGATCAGCTCCTAGTTTTAACGCTAAATCAATTGGTAGGTTGTCATAGTAGCCTCCATCAATGTATCCTTTATTATTGAAATGATGAATTGGAAAGGCGGGAAAGCAAGATGCAGATGCAATTAAATAATCTGCTATTTGTCCATTAGGAATCTCGTTTTTTGATATTTCAATAGGAGTTAGTGTTGGATATTCAATACACACTAGTCCAAAATCAATAGGTGAATTTCTTAATTTTTCTTCATTACATAATTGATGTGTTAATTCAATTAGTGGAGTGATATTTGCGCCTTTTGAATTAAGATAGGATTTAAAAAAACTTAAAACCAAGTTTGATTGTAAGATAAGAGAATCGATAGAATCGTCTAAATTAAATCCATCTTTAATAATTTGATCAATGGTGATATGTTCCCACAAATCAATTGCAATTTGGTAGTCCTGTTGTGCAAATAAGCAACCATTTAATGCACCAATTGATGTTCCTGTAATAATATCTGGAAAAATATTTAATTCTAACATTGCCTTGATAAAACCAATTTCATATGCTCCTTTTGCTCCTCCGCCAGATAATACAAAAGCTATCTTCATATAATCATCTCCTTATCTTATGTATATACTAATGTTAGGTGGTTATTACTATATTTAATTCTAGTAAAATGTTGATATTATATCAAGAAATTCAGGAAAGAATATATTATATAATTTATAAAATTAGATTTTTATTTTTGGGACTTGAAAAAGGAATTAAAAAGCGTTATATTGTTTTTAGCAATTAAAATATTAGAGTGCTAGAAACGAGGTAGAAACATGAGCAAAAAAGAATTTAAAGCTGAATCAAAAAGATTATTAGATTTAATGATTAACTCTATTTACACACATAGAGAAATATTTTTAAGAGAGTTAATTTCTAATGCATCAGATGCATCAGATAAACTTTATTATAAAGCGTTATCTGAAAATTTGTCAGATATTAATAAGGGAGATTTAAAAATTGAAATTAAGTTAAATAAAGAAAATCGTACAATTACATTAATTGATCATGGAATTGGTATGAATGAAGTAGATCTTGAAGATAATTTAGGAACTATTGCAAAAAGTGGATCACTTGCATTTAAAGAGGAAATCTCTAAAAAAGATAAAGGAAATGAAGATGTAGATATTATTGGACAATTTGGTGTTGGTTTTTATGCAGCATTTATGGTTGCTAAAAAGGTAGAAGTAGTATCAAAAAAATATGGTGAAGAAAATGGATATATATGGTCAAGCAATGTAACAGATGGATATTCAATTTCAAAAGCATTAAAAAAAGAACATGGAACTACAATTACATTATATTTAAAAGATAATACAGATGATGAAAATTATGATGAGTATTTAGATGAATATACAATTTCTTCTTTAATTAAAAAATATTCAGATTATGTACATTATCCTATTGTGATGGATATGGTGACTTCTAAGAAAAAAGAAGATAGTGATGAATATGAAGATATAGTAGAAAATAAGACCTTAAATTCAATGATTCCATTATGGAAACGAAATAAAAGTGAAATTACTGATGAAGATTATGCATCATTTTATAAAGATAAATTTATGGATTATAGTGATCCTGAAAAAGTTATTCATACTAGTGTAGAAGGAAATGTTTCATTTGATGCATTACTATTTATCCCTTCAAGTACGCCATTTAATTTTTATTCTCAAGATTATGAAAAAGGATTACAATTGTATAGTAAGGGTGTATTTATTATGGACAAGGCAAGTGATTTGATTCCAGAACATTTCCGCTTTGTTCGTGGATTAGTAGATTCACAAGATTTATCATTAAATATTTCTAGAGAAATGTTACAACATGATCGCCAACTAAAAGTAATCGCTAATCGTATTGAAAAGAAAATTAAATCTGAGCTATCATCAATGCTTAAAAATGAACGTGAAAAATATGAACATTTTTATCAAAATTTCGGGTTGCAATTAAAATATGGTATTTATCAATCATATGGAAGTAAAAAAGAGTTGCTTGAAGATTTATTAATGTATTATTCAGCTAATTTAAAAAAATTAATTACTTTAGATGAATACGTAGAAAATATGAAAGAAGATCAAAAATATATTTATTTTGTATCTGGAGAATCAATTGAAAAGATACAAAAACTTCCTCAAACTGAATTATTAAAAGAAAAAGGATATGATTTACTTTACATGGTAGATAATGTGGATGAATTTGTTATCCAAATGATGGGAAATTACAAAGAAAAAACATTTAAAAATATCACACAAGGTGATTTAGAATTAGAAACTGAAGAAGAAAAAAAGGAATTAGAAAAACAAAATGAAGAACATAAAGATTTATTAGCTACCATTAAAAATGCATTAGATAATAAAGTAGTAGATGTAAAAGTTTCTTCTAGACTAAAATCTCATCCTGTTTGTTTAGTAAGTAGTGAAGGAATTTCATTTGAAATGGAAAAAGTACTTTCTCAAATGCCAGGACAAGATCAAGCGGGAATAAAAGCAGGTCGTATTTTAGAAATTAACCCAAATCATCCAATATTTAAAACTTTAGAAAAAGTAAACGATAAAGATATGGCCATGTATGCTGATTTATTATATAATCAAGCACTTCTTATTGAAGGATTTGATGTAGAAGATCCAATTGATTTTTCAAATAAAATTTGTGAACTAATGGTAAAATTAAATCATGACAAATAAGACTACATTTATGTAGTCTTATTTATTGAAATAAAGTTTAAAAAATGTCATAATATAGCAAGTATAATCAAAGGGGGAAATAATGATGCTTTCAACACAAAATATATCACTTGCTTATGGAAGTAGAGTATTATTTGAAAATGTAAATGTAAAGTTTACTGAAGGAAATTGTTATGGTGTTATTGGTGCCAACGGAGCAGGAAAATCTACTTTTTTAAAGATTTTATCTGGAGAAATTGAACCTAATAAAGGAGAAGTTATTATTACACCAGGGCAAAGATTATCTGTTTTAAAACAAAATCATTTTGAGTATGATGCATTTGATGTTGTGACAACTGTTATTATGGGAAATAAGAAATTATATGACATTATGCAGGAAAAAGAAGTTTTATATGCTAAAAGTGATTTTAATGAGGAAGATGGTATTCGTTTAGCTGAGCTTGAAAGTGATTTTTTAGAAATGGATGGTTGGAATGCAGAAAGTGATGCAGAAATTTTGTTAAATGGGTTAGGTGTTCCTAGTGAATTGCATTATGCTAAAATGGAGGAAGTAGATGGGAACATTAAGGTAAAAGTACTTTTAGCACAAGCACTGTTTGGAAATCCAGATATATTATTACTAGATGAACCAACCAATCATTTGGATATTAAATCAGTTGCTTGGTTAGAAAACTTTTTGATGAATTTTGAAAATACTGTTATTGTAGTATCACATGATCGATATTTTTTAAATAAAGTATGTACACATATTGCTGATATTGACTATCATAAAGTTCAATTATATGTAGGAAATTATGATTTTTGGTATGAGTATTCCCAAATGATGGTTCAACAAGCCAAGGAAGTTAATAAAAAAGCAGAAGCAAAGAAAAAAGAATTAGAAGAATTTATTGCAAGATTTAGTGCGAATGCTTCTAAAGCAAAACAAGCTACATCTAGAAAAAAGTTGTTAGATAATTTAGAAATGGTAGATATTAAACCATCATTACGACGATATCCTTTTATTGGATTTAATCCTGAAAGAGAAGTAGGAAATATTGTGTTACGTGTAGAGGGATTGTCAAAAACTATTGGTGATAGAAAAGTATTAAATAATGTTTCATTCTCAGTAAATCCAAAGGATAAGATTGCATTTGTTGGAAGTGATGAACTAGCAAATACAACATTTTTTAAGATTATTACAGGAGAATTAGAACCTGATGAAGGTACTGTTACATGGGGTGTTACAACATCTCAGTCGTATTTTCCTAAGGATAATTCAAAATACTTTGAAAATTGTGATTTGAATTTAATTGAATGGCTACGTCAATTCTCTACAAAAAATGAATATGATCAAGATTTACGTGGATGGCTTGGTAGAGTTTTATTTTCTGGAGAAGAAGCATTAAAAAAAGCGTCAGTTTTATCTGGAGGAGAAAAGGTACGTTGCATGTTAGCTAAAATGATGTTTAGTAATGCAAATGTATTAATTTTAGATGAACCAACGAATCATTTAGATTTAGAATCTATTCAAGCATTAAATGAAGGGCTAATTCGTTTTAAAGAAAATATATTATTTGTTTCTCATGATCATCAATTTATTCAAACGATTGCCAATAGAATTATTGAATTTACTCCCGAAGGTATGGTTGATCGTTTAGGTACATTTGATGAATATTTGGAATATATAGAAGGTAAATAGACACATTGTGTCTATTACTGTTTTAGGAGAAAATATGAAAAAATTAAATTTGTTAATGATTTGTTTTTTATTAGTAGGATGTGCAAATAAGAATGAAAAAATGATGGAAGAAGATTTTACTCCATCAAATAATGAAGTGGCAGTAGAAGAATCAACAGATACACAAGAAACTAGTACAAGTAAACAAGATACTCAAAATATAACAATTGATACAAATCAGGATCAAACTCAAGTTAATGAATCTTTTGAAGATTCAGCTACTAATCATTCATCAAGTAGTGATGTGGATACAACGACTTCTAATACATCAAATGAATCAGTACACCAACCAGTACAACAGATGATTCAATTATCGATTGATTGTCATACTATTAATCAAAACATGAATAAATTATCACCTAACTATGCACAATTTGTGCCTTCTAACGGAATTATTTTACCAAGTACTAATATTTCCTTTAAAGAAGGGGATACATTACTAGTCGCTTTAAAGCGTATATGTAATCAACAAGATATCCATATTCGTGTACGTGGAGGATATGTTCAAGGTATAGGAAATATTGATGAATTTGCTTGTGGTCAAGAGAGTGGTTGGATGTTTAGTGTAAATGGACGTTTTATAAACCATAGTGCAAAGGATTATGTATTACATAATGGCGATGTAGTTAAATGGATGTATACATGTGCTAATGGAAGAGACCTAGATATTCAATGATTCATCCATTAACTTTATTTATTTTATTTAGTTCTATTATGGCAATGATCTTGTTGCTTTATCATCCTGCAAGGATCATGGTTTCTTTAATAATGTCCATTTATATTTTAGGTAGAAATCATTTAATATCCAAAAAATATATGGGCTCATGTTTAATTGTTATTATATTGATTACTTTAATCAATCCTATTGTTGTAAATAAAGGAATAACAATTTTATTCTATATAGGAAACCAACCTTACACTTTAGAGGCGTTGTTATTTGGATTTATTTCTGGAATGCAAATTTGTATGATTATAAATTGGGGGAAAATAATTACCTATTATATATCATCCATGCATGTTTCTTATTTACTATCGAAATCATTTCCGACTTTAGGTTTGTTATTTTCTATGATTATTAGACTTATCCCAAAATTCAAAAGACAATTTATAGAAGTAAGGCAAATGCAAAAAAGTATGTTAGATTCAACACTCAAAGCAAATATTTATACATTATTAACAATGATTACATGGATTTTTGAAACTTCACTTGTTACGTTACAATCAATGAATGTACGAAAATATAATGCTAATCGAACCCATTTTCATTTATTTTATTTTGATATCCAACAATATTTATATATTATTCTAATAAGTATATTGGATATATTACTAATTTTTATAAGGTTTTATACGACTAATTTTTACTATTATCCATCTTTAAGCAAATTGATGTTTAATCAATATGATATTATTTATTGTATTGTTATGATTATATTGATGGGATTAACATTAAAAATTAAAAAGGAGGATGTATAGAATGTATCAAATAGAATCATTTTCATTTCAATATTTTCATTCAACTCCAATTCTTCGTAATCTTAATTTAACAATTAATCAAGGAGATTTTATCCTATTAGTAGGAAAAAGTGGTAGTGGGAAAACAACATTTTTAAAACATCTTTGTCCTTCATTAATCCCTAAAGGTCAACGAATAGGAAATATATATTATTCCCATCAACCTATCCAAGAAGTTCAAGAGGTGATAGGATTTGTTATGCAAAATCCTGATGATCAAATAGTGATGGATAATGTAAGTAATGAATTAGCATTTGGATTAGAAAATTTAGGTATGGATATAGATCAAATGAGACAGCGAGTTAGTGAGATTGTTTGTTATTTTCACTTAAATGATATTTATACTCGTTCATGTGATTGTCTTTCTGGTGGACAAAAGCAAATACTTAATTTAGCCGCTATAGTTGCAATGAATCCTGAGGTAATTATTTTAGATGAACCACTTAGTCAGTTAGATCCAGAAGCTGCTACAAGATTTGTTAATTTATTAAAGTTAATTCATGATGATTTTGGAACAACAATTATTATCTCTTCACATAGTAATGAACAACTATTACCTATTTGTAATCGAATGATTGTATTAAATCAGGGAGAAATCATGTTAGATGATCATCCAGATATTGTAGTGAATAAGTTGGTAGAAAATTATAAGGATTTATTACCTATTTTACCAGAATATGTTCAATTAACTAAAAAAATTACTTTAAATGAAGCAAGAAAAGATATAAAAAATAAAAAGGTAATTTATCATCTATTAGAACATAGTTTCTTAAAAGAAACAATCTTAACTATTCAACATTTAGATTGTGTATTGGATCATCAGCATATTATTAAATCATGTAATTTAAATATTAAAAGTGGTGGAATTACTACGATTATAGGAGCAAATGGTAGTGGAAAGACTACATTATTAAAATGTATTATGGGTATATATCCTTATAAGGGAAGGATATTGTATCAACATAAAAAAATAAATACATCCATTACTAAAATATTGATGCTTCCTCAAAATCCTCAGTCATTATTTGTAAAGGATAGTGTAAAAGAGGAACTAAGTAGATATAATCAACAAGAAGTCGAACAATTATTAAAGATGTATCAATTAGATAATCTTAAGGATTGCCACCCCTATGATTTAAGTGTCGGTCAACAACAATTACTAGGGTTGAGCATATTAGTATTGCAAAAACCATCTATACTTCTTTTAGATGAACCTACTAAAGGATTAGATGGTATAGCTAAACAGCAATTAGGAAAATACTTACAAAAATTAACGAGTCAGGGATTAACTGTAATTATGGTCAGTCATGATTTAGAATTTTGTGCACAATATGCAAACGAATGTGGTATGCTATTTAATGGAAAAGTACAACAAATAAAAAATACACGGGAATTTTTTTTAAAACAAATTTTTTATACCACAGTGATTGCAAGATTATTTAAATCTATTGGTAAGAATGTGATAACATTAAAGGATGTGAGTTATCATGTTGAATAATTTATTAGTATTGGTTTGTATTCCTACTATAGTGTTAATTAGCTCTATGTCTTTGTATTACAAAAATTATTTTTTGACTTCTATTATTGTTTGTATTATGTCACTAAGTATTCGTTTTTTTCATTATGAAAAGAAAAGACCACCTGCAAAAGAAATTGTATTAGTTGCAACCATGGTGGTTACTTGTGTATTGTCTAGACTAGTATTTATATTAACACCAAGCTTTAAACCAATGTATACATTTATTATTATATTTGGTATGTATTTTGGAAAAGAAATTGGATATGTATGTGGTTCTTTTAGTGCTTTTATATCAAATTTTTTCTTTGGTCAAGGTACATGGACTCCATTTCAAATGGTGGCATGTGGATTGATTGGCTATTTTTCTGGAGTAAATTGTAGATTGTTAAAACGTAGTAGAGTATTTCAAATTATTTTTGGTATTTTGATGGCATTTTTCTATTCCTTAGTGATGGATGTTTATGCTACTATGTCTATAGAATTTAATTTTAATTTTCAAAGATATATGATTGCTGTAATAAGTTCATTACCGCTTATTTTTATTTATTGTATTTCAAATATAATATTTTTAATGATATTAATGCCGGTAATAGGTGCAAAACTCAATCGTATTTCTATAAAATATGGTTTTTATAAAGGAGAAGGTAATGAAGAATAAAAAGATAGTAATATTATTAATTACAATAATTATGGTGTTTAGCCAATGTCACTTGGTTTACGCAAATTCAGATTTTGAGTTTAACGGATTTAGAGATCATCAAAATGTAGTTCATGTGCCAACACCATTTGAAAAAAAACAGTCAAAAATTGTATGGCAACAGGATTTTACTAAAGGATATGATAACTTATCAAACTTAATTATAGTTAATCAACATTTATATTTTGTTACGGGGACAGGAAATAATTTGATGAAAGTAGATCTTAATGGAAATATAGTAGCATCTAAATCTATTGATAATGAATTAGTTCCATGGAATATGTTCATTACATCTGGTGAAGGATTGATTTTTGTAGGTGCAAAAAACTATGTAGTAGCATATGATCAAGATACTTTAAATAAAGTTTGGACAAGCACAAAATTAGAAGGTAGTATTGAAGGTCCTTTAACCTATTATAATGGATATGTTTATGTTGGAACTAGTAGAGAGAGTAGTGGTTTTTACGGCTTAAAAGTAAATTCAATAGATTTTTGGAAATATGAGGATTCTAGCTATTATTGGAATCAAGGCGTTATAATGGAAGATACAATTATTTTTGCAAATGAACAAGGAGAAATAGTATGTCATAGTTTAGATTCTTCAGAAGTTTATTCGAAAATTACTGTTAACGAACCAATTACATCTTCTCCTGCAATAAAAGAAAATAAAGTTTACATAGCTAGTAAATCAGCAAAATTATTTGAGTTTGAAATTAATCATCATCAAATTCAATTGAGTCGATCGTTACAATTAAAAGGAGTAGATACTTCGTCATCTCCGACTATTGTTGGAAATAGATTATATATAGGTAGTAAAACTTCAAATAATTTTAATAGTGAAGGATTAATAGAAGTAGTAGATATAAATACGTGGCAAGTAAAAGGCTCTTTTCTTACACCGGCTAATGTACAATCATCTCCATTAGTATCCACTTCCTATCTAAATAAAAATTTAGTGTATTTTACATACAATGGATTACCTGGAGGAATAAAGGTATTAGTAGATGATTTATCTAATGATCAACAATTTATTAGTGATTTATATGTTCCTGTAAATGATGGAGAACAATATTGTGTGTCTAGTGTTATATGTGATGGACAAGGAAATCTATATCATTATAATGATTCAGGTATAATTACAAAGCTAGAAAACACATCTAAATCAAGTCCAATAGATACTATTCCATCAAATCTTGATGGTACAACGATTAGTGGTGAGTTTTATACTGATACCAAAGCTATCTTTCTTGATTTAGGATTAGACCCTACGATACAAAATATGGTACAAATGTTAGGGAATGAGATAAAAAATTATCATGCATATCGATTATCTATTCAACATGATGAGTACCAGATTGATCAAAATCAACTTGTGAGTATTCATTTTGTTTTGCCAAAAGGATATACAAAAGAACGCACATCTATTTATTGTATGAGTGATAATAAATTAGAATTAATAAGTAGTTCGTCAAAGCAAAAAGATATTCAAAATGCAGTGGATTTTCAAACTACTGCTAATAGTACAATTGTGATTACACAAGATAAATTAGACACATTAATTGAATCAGATCTTTATAATGCTAGCATACAAGGCGATTTAGAAAGTGATATGCTTTTTGAAATTGTGAAACAAGATGTAGATTTATCAAGTATACTACATCAAGAAATTAATAACATAAAAAGATATAGTGTATTTGATTTTTCATTACAAAAGGATGGCAAAGTTGTAAAACTTAATGAAAGTGTGACAATTAACTTTGAACTTCCGTATGTGCTAGATTACAAGGATTTACAGGTGTTTTATCTAAATCAAGGACAATTACAGGAAGTAGAATGTCAAAATGATGGATTTAGTTGTACGTTTAATACTGAACAATTAGGAACATTTATTTTTGTTGAAAGAGATAATACTGTTCTTTCTTTGCTTAAAGATCCATCTGTTAGTAAAAAAACATTGAGTACAAAAAGTGTGTTAACAGGGGATAGTGTGGGGATACTGACATATGTAGGTGTATGCTTAATTTTTTTGGGAATTATTATATTATTAAAGTCAAGGAAGAATAAAAAATAGAATAAGTGGATAAAATATTGGATATTTTCATTATTGTTTGATTTTTAACATAAAAAATGATATACTTGTGTCCGTAAGAAAAATATGATTTGTTCTACTACACTATTTTAGAATTATATCATCACTTTTGTTTTGAGAATAATAATATTTTTATACAAATGTGTTTTCTTATTATAATTTCTAGTGGGAGGTACTAAAATGAGTACAGGTAAAGTAAAATGGTTTAACAAAGATAAAGGATTTGGGTTTATTACTATGGATGATAGTGATAAAGAAATTTTTGTTCATTTTTCAGCAATCCAAGTTAGTGGATTTAAAACATTAGAAGAAGGACAAAATGTTTCTTTTGAAATTGTTGAAACAGATCGCGGGCAACAAGCTGCTAATGTACAAATTTTATAATTTAAATGATAAGCAAAAAAAACAGAAATAAGAAAAAAAGAATGTTATGTTTTCTAATATGATGTGTTTGCTTAATTCATCTAAAACTGGTTTTTTAATAAGAAGATATTTATATATCTTCTTTTTTATTTGTATGTTTCCAAGATTGTTTATTAAATGCAGTAAGAATGTTAAAAATGAGCTTGAATATCGTAAAAAAATGTGGTAAAATTCAAATGTTGACGTGCGAAGAAGTGCAAGGTTGCTGAAACACTGATAAACGTTGTCATGGCGGTGTTTTGGGTAATTTGTGCGGAGCAGTCTATTATTTAAATAGGCGAAAGGAGGAAAAAACATGGCAAACAATAAAATTAGAATTAGATTAAAGGCATTTGATCATAAGATTTTAGATGGATCTTCTGAAAAAATAGTTGCAGCTGCTAAAAAAACAGGTGCAAAAGTGGTAGGGCCAGTACCATTACCAACAGAAAAAGAGGTATATACTGTGCTAAGAGCTGTTCACAAATATAAAGATTCACGTGAACAATTTGAAATTAGAACACATAAGCGTTTAATCGATATTGTAAATCCAGTACCAGAAACAATTGATGTTTTAACTAGATTAGAATTACCTAGTGGTGTGGATATTGAAATTAAATTATAGTTAGAAAGGTTAAAAGGTGTAACTCATGAAAGGAATCTTAGGTCGTAAATTAGGAATGACTCAAGTATTTGCAACTGATGGGTCGTTAATTCCTGTGACTGTTGTTGAAGCAACTGCAAATGTTGTATTACAAAAGAAAACAGTTGAAAACGATGGTTATGAATCAATCCAAGTTGGATTTGAAGACAAAAGAGAAGGTTTAGCAAATAAACCTGAAAAAGGGATTGCTGCAAAAGCAAACACTGCCCCTAAGCGCTTCGTTAGAGAATTTCGTGGTAGCGAAATGATGAGTTATGAAGTTGGAGACTTAATTAAGGTTGATAGCTTTGTAGCTGGCGAAGTAGTAGATGTAACTGGTACTTCTAAAGGGAAAGGTTATCAAGGTGTTATAAAAAGACATGGTCATAGTATCGGGCCAAAAGGTCATGGATCTGGAGCACATAGAATTGTAGGTTCAATGGGACCAATTGCTCCAAACCGTATTTTACCAGGTAAGAAAATGCCAGGACAAATGGGTAACGTTACTAAAACTATTCAAAATTTAGAAATTATTTCTGTAGATGTAGAAAACAATTTGTTATTAATTAAAGGTTCTATTCCAGGGCCAAAAAAAGGAATGGTAATTGTTAAATCTGCGGTAAAAGCAAATGGTAAAGTTAATCCTGCTGTTGAGTTAGTTATTAATCAACAAGAATCTAAGAAAACTGTAGAAGCAGATGCTGACAAAACAGCTTCAACTGCTGAATAATTAAAGGAAGGAGGATTTTACAAATGGCAAAAATTGCAGTATATAACCAAAGTGGTACTAATGTTAAGGAAATTGAATTAAATGATGCAGTATTTGGGATTGAACCAAATAAGCAAGCAATGTTTGATATGGTTTTGTTACAAAGAGCATCAATTAGACAGGGTACACATAAAGTTAAAAACCGTACAGAAGTTTCTGGTGGTGGAAAAAAACCATGGAGACAAAAAGGTACAGGTAGAGCTAGACAAGGGTCTATTCGTGCACCTCAATGGCGTGGTGGAGGAGTTGTGTTTGGTCCAACACCTAGAAAATATGGTTTTAAATTAAATCGAAAAGTAGGTAGACTTGCATTAAGATCTGCATTATCTTGTAAAGTGATAGATTCAGAATTAACTGTACTTGATCAAATCAGTATGGAAACACCAAAAACTAAAGAAATGCTTAAAGTATTAGAAAACTTAAAGGCACCTAGAAAAACATTGATTGTTGTAGATGAAATTAATGAAAATGTAATGTTATCAGCTAGAAATATTCCAGGTGTAATGGTGTTAGAATCAAATAAAATTAATGTTTATGATATTTTAAATGCAAACAAACTTATCGTTACTGAAGCTGCTGTAAAGGCAATTGAGGAGGTGCTTGCATAATGGCACATATTACTGATGTGTTAAAACAACCAGTTTTAACTGAAAAAACTTTAGGATTACAAGCAGAACAAAACAAATATACATTTGATGTTGAATTGTCTGCTAATAAAATTGAAATTAAACATGCTGTTGAAAAAATGTTTAACGTTAAAGTAGTGAATGTCAATACATTAAGAGTAAAGCCTAAAAAGAAACGTGTTGGAAAATACGTAGGTAAAACTAATAGAAGAAAAAAAGCTATTGTTACATTAGCAGAAGGACATTCAATTAATTTATTCGGTGAAGAATAATAAAGAAAACATATTGGGATAATCCCAGAGAATTAGGAGGAAACTAGAGATGGCAATTAGAAAATATAAGCCAGTCACAAATGGTCGTCGTAACATGACTTCTTTAACATATGAAGAAATTACGACAAATAAACCTGAGAAATCACTAGTTGTTCGTTTTGGAAAAAAAGGTGGTCGTAATAATCAAGGTGTTATTACAACACGTCATCATGGTGGTGGACATAAACGCTTATATCGTATTATCGATTTTAAACGTAATAAATTTGATATTCCTGGAAAGGTTGCTACTATTGAATATGATCCAAATAGAACTGCAAATATTGCGTTGATTCATTATGTAGATGGTGAAAAAAGATATATTTTAGCACCAAAAGGATTAGAAGTTGGTATGCAAATTATTGCATCAGAACATGCAGATATTAAAGTTGGAAATTCATTACCAATGGGAAATATGCCTGAAGGTACAGTTATCCACAATATTGAAATGTCTCCAGGTCGTGGAGGACAAATTGCAAGAGCTGCAGGAGTTTCTGCTCAAATTTTAGGTAAAGAAGGTAAATATGTAATTGTTAGATTGGCTTCAGGTGAAGTTAGAAAACTTTTATCTAAATGTACAGCTACAGTAGGTGTTGTTGGGAATGAAGATCATGGTTTAGTTAACTACGGTAAAGCTGGACGTATGAGATGGAAAGGTGTTAGACCAACAGTTCGTGGATCTGTAATGAACCCTAATGACCATCCACATGGTGGTGGTGAAGGTAGAACTTCAATTGGACGTAAAGCACCAATGACTCCATGGGGTAAAAAAGCACTTGGTGTTAAAACTCGAAAAAATAAGAAGGCTTCAACTAAATTAATAGTTCGTCGTCGTAATGCAAAATAAAATAGGAGGAAAATATAATGGCACGTAGTTTGAAAAAAGGGCCTTTTGTAGATGGTCACTTAATGAAAAAAGTAGAAGCTTTAAATGCTTCTGGAAAAAAAGAAGTTATTAAAACTTGGTCAAGACGTTCAACTATTTTCCCTCAATTTATTGAACATACATTTGCTGTATATAACGGAAGAGAACACATTCCAGTTTATGTAACTGAAGATATGGTTGGACATAAATTAGGAGAATTTGCTCCTACTAGAACATATCATGGGCATGATGCTGATGATAAAAAATCAGGTAAGAAATAAGAGAGGAGGAATTAGACATGGAAGCTAGAGCAACAGCTAAAATGATTCGTGTTGCCCCTCGTAAAGCAAGATTAGTTGTAGATTTAGTTAGGGGTAAAGATGTAAAAGAAGCATTAGCTATCTTAGAATATACAAACAAATCTGCAAGTCCAGCAGTTTATAAGGTTGTGAAATCTGCAGCTGCTAACGCTGAAAATAACAATAACTTAGACGCTGAAAAGTTATTTATTAAAGAAATTTATGTTGATGAAGGACCAACATTAAAAAGATACACTACAAAAGCTAAAGGTAGTGGTGCTCAAATCTTAAAAAGAACAAGCCACATTACAGTTGTGGTTGATGAAAGATAATTAGAAGGAGGTTGTACGATGGGTCAAAAAGTAAGTCCAGTAGGATTACGTGTAGGCGTAAATCGTAATTGGGATTCAAGATGGTACGCGAATGATAAAGATTTTGCAGGATTATTACATGAAGATATTAAAATCCGTGAATTCATTACTAAAGAATTAAAATCTGCTTCTGTATCAAGAATCGAAATAGAAAGAACAAAAAATCGTGTAAATGTATATGTGCATACTGCTAGACCAGGAGTTGTTATTGGTAAAGATGGTGAATCAGTAGAGTTATTACGTAAAAAAGTATCTAAAATTACTGGAGATAAACAAGTTTTTATCAATATTGTTGAAATAAAAAATCCTGATGTTGTTGCACAACTTGTTGCAAACAGTATCGCAGAACAATTAGAAAATCGTGCTTCATTTAGAACAGTGCAAAAACGTGCTATTCAAAGAGCAATGCGTGCTGGTGCTAAAGGAATTAAAACAAGTGTTTCAGGTCGTTTAGGTGGAGCTGATATGGCTCGTACTGAAGGTTACTCTGAAGGAAATGTACCTCTTCATACATTAAGAGCTGACATTGATTATGCTACTGCAGAAGCTGACACTACTTATGGTAAATTAGGAGTTAAGGTTTGGATCTGCAAAGGAGAAATCTTACCTGAAAAGAAGAAAGGGGATAAATAATCATGTTAATGCCTAAAAGAACAAAGTACAGAAGACCACATAGAATTAAATATGAAGGTAAAACTAAAGGTGGAGCTGAAGTATCATTTGGTGAATATGGACTAAAAGCTGTACAAGGTGCATGGATTACTAGTCGTCAAATCGAAGCTGCACGTATTGCTATGAATCGTCATATGAAACGTGGTGGTAAAGTTTGGATTAGAATTTTCCCTCATTTAGCAAAAACAAAAAAACCATTAGAAGTACGTATGGGATCAGGTAAAGGTTCACCAGAAGAATGGGTAGCAGTAGTTAAAGAAGGTAGAATAATGTTCGAAGTAGCTGGTGTTGAAGAATCAGTTGCTAGAGAAGCATTGAGACTTGCATCTCATAAATTACCTGTCAAATGTAAAATTGTTAAGAAAGGTGAGTAACAATGAAAGTACAAGATATTAGAAATATAGAAACTCAAGAATTACTTAACAAAGTAGAAGAGTTCAAAAAAGAATTGTTTGAATTAAGATTTCAACAAGCAACAGGTCAATTAGAAAACACTGCTCGTGTAAGACAAGTACGTAAATCAATTGCAAGAATTAAAACAGTAATTAGAGAAAGAGAATTAAACAAATAAGGAGGTTAAACAATGGAAAGAAATAGTCGTAAGGTTTATACTGGAACAGTTGTATCTGATAAAATGGATAAAACAATTACAGTATTAGTTGAAACTCATGTGAAACATAAATTGTACGGTAAACGTGTTAAATCTTCTAAAAAGTTTAAAGCTCATGATGAAGAAGGTATTGCTAAAGTTGGAGATACTGTAACAATTATGGAAACAAGACCACTTTCTGCAACAAAACATTTTCGTCTAGTTGAAGTGGTTAAAAAAGCTGAAATTTTGTAGAATGCTTCGAAAGGAGGTTAATCAAAGATGATACAAAATGAATCTAGATTAAAAGTAGCTGATAATACAGGAGCTAAAGAAGTTCTTGTAATTAGAAATCTTGGTGGTTCAAATAGAAAATCAAGTAATATTGGAGATATAGTAGTTTGTACAGTAAAACATGCCACTCCAGGTGGTTCTGTAAAAAAAGGTGATGTTGTTAAGGCTGTAATAGTAAGAACAAAATATGGTGTAGGTCGTGATAATGGATCATTTATTAAATTTGACGACAATGCTGTAGTTATTATTAAAGATGATAAATCACCTAAAGGGACTCGTATTTTTGGTCCAGTTGCCAGAGAGTTAAGAGATGCAGATTTTATGAAAATTGTCTCTTTAGCTCCTGAAGTATTATAGTAGGAGGTACTAGTAATGAGAATACGTGTAGGTGACAAAGTAGAAGTTATCTCAGGTAAAGATAAAGGAAAACAAGGTGAAGTACTACAAACTATTGCAAAAGATAATAAAGTTATCGTTGAAGGAGTTAATATTGTTACAAAACATATTAAACCTTCTCAAGCAGATGCTGAAGGTGGTATTATCACTAGAGAAGCACCAATCCATGTTTCAAATGTTGCATATTATGATGAAAAAGCAAAATCTGTTTCTAAAATTAAATATGAATATGTAGATGGATATAAAGTGCGTGTTGCAAAGAAATCTGGAAATAAAATTGATAAAAAAGGTAAGAAAAAATAAGGAAGGAGGACATAAGTATGAATCGTTTACAAGCACGTTATAAAGACGAGATTGTTAAATCATTAATGGAAAAATTTAATTATTCATCAGTGATGGAAGTTCCTACAATTGAAAAAATTGTAATCAACATGGGTGTTGGAGATGCAGTATCTAATTCTAAAGTATTAGATGATGCTGTAAACGAATTAACACAAATTACAGGACAAAAGCCTATCGTAACTAAAGCAAAAAAATCAATTGCAGGGTTTAAATTACGTGAAGGAATGCCTATAGGATGTAAGGTAACATTACGTGGTGAAAAAATGTTTGAATTCCTTGATAAATTAGTATCTGTTAGTTTACCTCGTGTAAGAGACTTTAGAGGGGTTTCTAAAGATTCTTTTGATGGACGTGGTAATTATACATTAGGTATTAAAGAACAATTAATCTTTCCTGAAATTGATTTTGATAAAGTAAATAAAATTAGAGGAATGGACATTGTAATTGTTACAACAGCTAATAGTGATCAAGAAGCTAGAGAATTATTAGGACAATTAGGAATGCCATTCCAAAAATAAGAGGAGGACTTAGAAAATGGCTAAAACATCAATGAAAGTGAAACAACAACGTCCTCAAAAGTTTAAAGTACGTGAATATACACGATGTGAACGTTGTGGAAGACCACATTCAGTTATTCGTAAATTTAAACTATGCCGTATTTGTTTCCGCGAATTAGCTTATAAAGGTGAAATTCCAGGTGTAAAAAAATCAAGCTGGTAAAATTAACTTAGATATAGAGATCTAAATGGAAGGAGGATATGCAGATGGTAATGACTGATCCAATTGCAGATATGTTAACAAGAATCCGTAATGCTAATCAACAACGTCATGAAAGTGTTGTGATCCCAGCATCAAATTTAAAGATTGATATTGCAAAAATCTTAAAAAATGAAGGGTTTATTAAAGATTATAAAGTCGAAGGTGAAGTGGCTACTAAAAATATCACTATCACTTTAAAGTACAAAGGTAACGAAAGAGTAATTTCTGGGTTAAAGAGAATTTCTAAACCTGGATTACGTACTTATGTTAAAGTAAATGAAATCCCTAAAGTTTTAAATGGGTTAGGTATCGTTATTTTATCAACTTCTCAAGGTGTTATGACTGATAAGGAAGCTAGAGCTAAACAAATCGGTGGAGAAGTATTAGCTTATATTTGGTAATAAAAAATAATACAGGAGGTGCTATACATGTCTCGTGTTGGTAATAAACTAATTAATGTACCTGAAGGTGTAACAGTAGAAGTTGCAGCAGATAACACAGTTACTGTAAAAGGTGCAAAAGGGACTTTAGTGAAACAATTTTCTCCAGTTATCACAATTGAACAAGAAGAGAATGTTATCACTGTTAAAAGAAGTAGTGAAATTAAATCACATAAACAATTACATGGTACAACTAGAGCTATTCTTGCAAATATGATCGAAGGTGTTCATAATGGATTTAAAAAAGAATTAGAAATAGTTGGTATTGGATACCGTGGACAAATGAAAGGGAATAATTTAGTATTAAATGTTGGTTATTCTCATCCAGTTGAAATTGTACCTGAAGAAGGTGTAAAAATTGAAACTCCAAGTCAAACTTCAGTGATAGTATCTGGTATTGACAAGGAAAGAGTTGGAGAAATAGCTGCAAGAATAAGAGCAGTAAGAAAGCCTGAACCATATAAAGGAAAAGGTATTAAATATGTAGATGAAACTATTATCAGAAAAGAAGGTAAAACTGCTGGTAAGAAATAATGTTTAACCAAGAAAGGAGTTACAGATTATGATTAAAAAAGTTTCACGTAACGAAGTTCGTTTAAAACGTCATGCAAGAGTTCGTAATAAAATAAGTGGAACTCCAGAATGTCCACGTTTAAATGTGTTCCGTTCTAATTCTCATATTCATACACAAATCATTGATGATGTTAATGGTGTTACATTAGTAGCTGCATCAAGTGTAGATATGAAATTAAAAAATGGTTCAAATATTGAAGCTGCAAAAGCAGTCGGAAGTGAAATTGCTAAAAGAGCGTTAGCTAAAAATATTGAAAAGGTAGTATTTGACCGTGGTGGATATGTTTACCATGGACGTGTAAAAGCTGTTGCAGAAGCTGCAAGAGAAGCTGGACTTAAATTCTAAAAGGAGGAAAATATGGAACAACGTAAACAAAGAAACCCTAGAGGGCCTAGAAATCAAGAAAAAGAATTTGAAGAACGTGTTGTTACTATTAACCGTGTTACAAAGGTAACTAAAGGTGGACGTATATTCCGTTTTGCTGCTTTAGTAGTTATCGGCGACAAAAAAGGTCGTGTTGGTTTTGGGACTGGTAAAGCTAACGAAGTACCAGATGCAATTCGCAAAGCATCAGAAGCTGCTAAGCGTAATATTATAAATGTACCTGTACTTCACGGAACTACACCTCATGAAGTTACTGGAGTTTTTGGTTCAGGAAAAGTATTTATTAAACCTGCAACTGCTGGTACAGGAATTATTGCTGGTGGACCAGTTCGTGCTGTTGTAGAATTAGCAGGATATACAGATATCTTATCAAAATCATTAGGATCAAGAACACCTATTAACATGGTAAGAGCAACACTTGAAGGTTTAGCATCATTAAAAACAGTTGAACAAGTTTCTCAATTAAGAGACAAAACTGAACAAGAAATATATGGATAGGAGGGCGTAAAATATGGCTAAAGAAGTTATGATTACGCTTGTAAAAAGTCCAATTGGTTCTAAACAAAACCAAAAAGACACTCTTAAAGCGTTAGGTCTTAATAAAATTAGAAAAACAGTTACTAAAGAAAACAACGTTTTTATTCAAGGTATGATTAAAACAGTTGCTCATCTTGTAGAAGTTAAAGAAATTTAGTAGGAGGTGTGAACATGAAATTACATGAATTACAGTATACAGAAGGTGCTCGTAAAGCTAGAAAACGTGTAGGTCGTGGAACTAGTTCTGGGACTGGAAAAACTTCTGGTAGAGGTCAAAAAGGTCAAAATTCAAGATCTGGTGGTGGTAAAAAACCTGGTTTTGAAGGTGGACAAACACCATTATTCATGCGTATTCCAAAACGTGGTTTTACTAATATTAACCGCAAAGAATACGGTATTGTTAATCTAGATGGATTAAATCGATTTGACAATGATACTATCGTTACACCTGAATTATTAATTGAAACAGGATTAGTAAAAAAAGAATTAGATGGTATTAAAGTTTTGGGTAATGGTAAATTAGAAAAAGCATTGACAGTAAAAGCTCATAAATTTTCAAAATCAGCTGTTTCTGCAATAGAAGCCGCAGGTGGAAAAATTGAGGTGATCTAGAATGATTGCTTTCCTAAAAAAAGCATTAAAAAAGGGTGAATTACGTAAAAAGATACTTTTTACTTTAGGTATGCTGTTTGTATTTCGTATTGGAAGTGCGATTGCTATACCTGCTATTAATGCAAGTAAGCTTACTGACGGATTAGGTAATACTGGGATTATATCATTAATGAATATGCTTGGTGGAGGTTCTTTAGAAAGATTTTCATTATTTTCATTAGGGGTATCTCCTTATATTACTTCTTCAATTATTATTGAGTTATTATCAATGGATGTTATTCCAATTCTTTCACAATGGAAGGAAGAAGGAGACGTTGGTAGAAAGAAAAAAGATAAAGTAACACGTTATTTGACAGTGGCTCTTGCAGCAATTCAAGGATTTAGTTTAACATATGCATTTGATCGTTCATATGGTATATTAAGAGTTTCAGGATTTATGTCATATGCTTATGTTGTTCTTGTAATGGTTACAGGATCAATGTTTGCAATGTGGATGGCAGACCAAATTACGAATAAAGGAATAGGTAATGGAACATCTTTATTAATCTTTACGGGAATAGTGTCTAACCTTCCTTCAAGTTTTATTACTGCATTCAATAGTTTGGTTCCACTTCATGGAGGAAAAAAATCATTGGTATTAGGAATTTTGAACTACAGTGGATTTATATTACTATATTTATTAATTGTTGTATTTGTAGTTTATAATGAAGGAGCTACTAGAAAAATTCCAACAGTATATACTAGAAATTCTAATACTATGATGCGCTCAAGAGATACCTCATATATACCAATAAAAATTAATAGTGCAGGGGTAATACCAGTAATTTTTGCATCTTCTATGCTTGCCACACCATTAACTATTAGTCAGTTATTTGGAAGTGGACCAGTTAGAAATTTTATTACTAAATACTGTACTTATAATGATCCACTTACTTATCCATTTGGATTTATAATTTATTTAATTCTTATTGTTCTGTTTTCATTCTTTTATGCAAATATTCAAATTGATGTAAATAGAATTAATAATGATTTAGCTAGTAGTGGAGGGATGGTTCCAGGATTCAATATTTGGAAAAGAGATAAAATAAAAGAACCGACTAAAAAACCGTCACCAACTGAGATTTATTTATATAAGGTTTTAAATAGAATAACAGTTGTAGGCTCATTATTTCTTGTTATTGTTGCATTAATCCCTATTTTAATTCCTGTAATTTGGAAATCAGTTGCCAATAGTGCAATCACTTTGTATGGTACAGGATTAATTATTGTAACTGGTGTTGCATTAGAAACTGTAAAACAAATGAAAACACATATTACAAGAAAAGAATACAAGGGCCGTATTCGCAGATAGATATATGGAAAAGAGGAGTAACATGAATATTATTTTAATGGGTCCTCCAGGAGCAGGCAAAGGCACTCAAGCTGAAAAATTAGTTGAAAATTTTGGTGTAACACAAATTTCAACAGGTGATATGTTTAGAGAAGCAATGAAGAATAATACTGAAGCAGGAAAAAAAGCAAAATCATATATTGATCAAGGGTTACTTGTTCCTGATGAAGTTACAAACGAAATTGTTAGAGAAAGATTACAATATGGAAATTTTTCTAATGGGTTTATTTTAGATGGTTATCCACGAAATATTTCCCAAGCTGAAGCTTTAAAAAAAATTGCTTCAGAATTAAAAATTAAAATTGATGCTGTAATCAATATAGATGTTGATTTTAATCAGTTAATTGAACGTTTATCAGCACGTAGAATTTGTCACGAATGTGGTGCAACATATAATCTAAAATTTAAACCTACTAAAGTTGCAGGTGTTTGTGATAAATGTAACGGTGAATTATATCAACGTAGTGATGAAAATGAAGAAACTGTAAAAACACGATTAGAAACATATATTGCACAAACAAAACCATTAATTGAATATTATGAAAAAGAAGGTATACTTATTTCTATTAATGGTGATCAATCAATGGATTTAGTGTATAATGATATTGTTTCTAGCATTCAGTTAAGTACAAGATAGGTGTGTTTAACATGATAGTAACAAAAGATACAAGAGAAATCGAAATGATGAAGGAAGCAGGTAGAATTGTAGCTTTAGTTCATCAAAAAATGGCTGAAATAATTAAGCCTGGAATAACAACTTTAGAATTAGATGCTATAGCAGAAAAAATCATAAGAGATTGTGGAGCTAGTCCTTCATTTAAAAATTATGGAGGATTTCCTGCTAGCATCTGTACTTCAATTAATGATGAAATTGTTCATGGTATACCAAGTCATCGTGTTTTAAAAGATGGAGATATTATTTCTGTTGATGTAGGAGCATGTTATAAGGGATATCATGGAGATAGCGCATGGACATATGCAGTTGGAAATATCAATGATGAGGCAAATAGAATAATGAATGCAACTAAGGGAGCATTATTTGCAGGGTTAGAGAACGCTAAACCTGGAAATCGTTTATCTGATATTTCTCATGCAATCGAATTGTATTTAAACAGTCATGGTTGTACAACTCCTTTAGAATATACTGGACATGGTGTTGGCTCAAAACTACACGAGGATCCATCAATACCAAATCATGGTGCTCCAGGAAGGGGTCCAAGATTAAAACCAGGTATGACACTTGCTATTGAACCTATGGGGCATGGCGGGAAAGCAGATATTCGTATTTTAGATGATAATTGGACGGCTGTAACAGCAGATGGTTCGTTAGCTGCCCATTATGAGCATAGTATCGTTATTACAAACGATGGATATGAAATTCTAACAAAATTATAAATGCAAAGGAGAATATATGAATGGCAAAAAAGGATGATGTAATTGAAGTAGAGGCAACTGTGGTGGAAACACTGCCGAATGCTACGTTTAAAGTTGCTTTAGAAAATGGAGTTATTATTGATGCTCACGTTTCTGGTAAAATCCGTATGAACTACATTCGCATTTTACCAGGTGATAAGGTAACTGTAGAAATATCTCCATATGATTTAACACGTGGGCGAATCACATTTAGACATAAATAAAATCTTCCAAAAGGAGGGAATGAAGATGAAGGTAAGACCATCAGTAAAACCAATGTGTGATAAATGTAGAGTAATTAAGCGTAAAGGGAAAGTAATGGTTATTTGTGAAAACCCTAAGCATAAACAAAGACAAGGATAATTAGGAGGAAATAGTATGGCACGTATTGCAGGTGTAGATATACCACGTGAAAAGCGTGTAGTAATTTCATTAACATATGTATATGGAATTGGAAAATCAAGAGCTCAAGAAATCTTAAAAAATGTAGGAATTAGTGAAGATGTTAGAGTAAAGGACTTAACAGAAGATCAAATTGGTCAAATAAGAAAAGAAGTAGAAAAGTTTAAGGTTGAAGGAGATCTTCGTAGAGAAACTGCGTTAAATATTAAACGTTTAATGGAAATTGGATGTTACAGAGGAATTCGTCATCGTAGAGGACTTCCTGTACGTGGTCAAAAAACTAAGACAAATGCACGTACTCGTAAAGGAAAAGCACGTCCAATTGCTGGAAAGAAAAAATAGTTTAGGAGGGTGTAACTAAATGGCAAAAGTAAAACAAAATACACGTGGTAAAAGACGTGTTAAGAAAAATATTGCAAAAGGTGTAGCACATGTTCATTCAACATTTAATAATACAATTGTAACAATTGCAGATGAACATGGAAATGTATTAACTTGGTCAAGTGCTGGTGCATTAGGATTTAAAGGATCAAGAAAATCTACACCATATGCTGCACAAATGGCATCTGAAGCTGCAGCAAAAGCCTCAATGGATCAAGGAATGAAAACAGTTGAAGTAAACGTAAAAGGTCCTGGGCCTGGACGTGAAGCTGCAGTTAGAGCTTTACAAGCTGCAGGTTTAGAAATTACATCAATTAATGATGTGACACCAATTCCACATAACGGATGTCGTCCACCAAAACGTCCTCGTGGATAATATAAATAAAATCAAGGAGGAGGGAAAGGCATGCAAAAATTTGAAAAAGCAAATTTTAATATCCAAGAATATAATGAGTCAGAAAATTATGGTAAGTTTGTAATTGAACCGCTAGAAAGAGGATTTGGAACTACTTTAGGAAATGCTCTAAGACGTGTATTATTATCATCACTTCCTGGATCAGCTGTCAATTCTGTAAAAATTCAAGGTGCAATTCATGAATTTTCTGCAGTAGATGGTGTGGTTGAAGATGTTACAAGTATCATTTTGAATTTAAAACAGTTGGTATTTGATATAGAAGATGATTCTCAAGTTACAATGACAATTGACGTAAAAGGGCCTGCAACCATTACAGCTGCAGATATCCAATGTCCAGAAAATGTGAGAATGATTAGTAATGATTTGGTAATTGCTAATGTAGCTGAAGGTGCACATTTTTATATGGAAATGTATGCTAAAAAGGATCGAGGATATGTAGGTTCTGATATTAACAAAAAGTCTATTAATCAAATAGGAATTATTCCAACTGACTCTATTTACTCTCCAATTGAGAAAGTTTCGTATTCTGTTGAACCGACAAGAGTAGGTCAAAGTGTTAAATATGATCAGCTAACAATGGAAATTATGACAAATGGTGCAATAAAACCACATGAAGCATTAGCATTAGCATCAAAAATTCTTGTAGAACATTTAAATTTATTTGTAGACTTAAATGATATGGCAGTAAATATGGAAATTATGTCTGAATCTACTACTGATTCAACAAATAAAGTGCTTGATATGTCAATTGAAGAATTAGATTTATCTGTTCGTTCATACAATTGTTTAAAGCGTGCAGGAATTCAAACAGTACAAGAGTTAGCTGAAAAGAATGAAGATGAAATGATTAAGGTAAGAAATTTAGGTAAAAAATCACTAAAAGAAGTAAAAGAAAAATTACATGAATTAGGATTAGGGTTTAAACCTGGAGAATAACCTTATAATATGTAGGAAGGAGTGCTTATATTATGGCGAAGAATAGAAAATTAGGTCGTACATCTGATCAAAGAAAAGCAATGTTACGTAATCTTGCTACTGATGTAATTATGTATGGTCAAATCGAAACAACTGAAACAAGAGCAAAAGAAGTACGTTCAATTGTAGAAGAATTAATTACATTAGGTAAACGTGGTGATTTGCATGCAAGAAGACAAGCAGCAGCAGTTTTATTTAATGTTAAAGATGAGACTTCATCAAAAAATACTGTACAAAAATTATTTGATGAAGTTGCACCTAAATACGCAAATGTAAATGGTGGTTATACAAGAATTTTAAAAACATATAACCGTAGAGGAGATAATGCTCCAATGGCAATTATCACATTAATCTAAAAGGAGTATATCTCCTTTTTTTTAATAGTTAACAGCTATTCAATTTGCTTGACAATGTATCTATCTACTAATAAAATAATATAAATGTAGAGGTGGTTACTGTGACAAATTGTATAGAATTAAAAAATGTATCGTTTGGATATGACGATTTAAGTAATAGTGTAATTGATAATGTGTCATTTAATATTCAACAAGGATCATATACCGTTATTTTAGGATGTAATGGTAGCGGAAAATCTACATTAGCAAAATTAATTATGGGACTTTTAGAGGTTAAAAGTGGGAATATTTTTGTAAATAATATGTTGTTGAACGAACAAAATATATATCATATACGAAAAAAAATAGGAATTGTTTTTCAAAATCCAGATAACCAGTTTATTGGAGCAACTGTACGAGATGATATTGCTTTTGGTCTAGAAAATAGGTGTATTGATCCTAGTAAAATGGAGGAGATTATTTTAGAATATTCTACTAAAGTAGGAATGAATCAGTTTTTAGACCATGAACCATCAAAATTATCAGGTGGCCAAAAACAACGTGTAGCCATTGCAGGTATTTTAGCAATGTCTCCTGATATTATTATTTTAGATGAGGCAACAAGTATGTTGGATCCAAATGGTAAGGATGATATTTTAGAGTTAATTAGGCATATTAATAAAGAAACAAATTGTACAATTATTTCTATTAGTCATGATATTGAAGAAGCTGTGTATGCTGATGATATTATTTTGTTAAATAACGGAAGGGTTATTAAACAAGGTAGGCCAGATGAACTATTAACAAATGAAGATTTATTATTTGAATTGAAATTAGAGGAACCTTTTGCCTACAAATTGTCTAAAAAACTTGCGGAAAAAGGGATTGGTATAGGTATTACTTTAAAAAAAGAGGAGCTAATAAACGAATTATGTCAATTAAATTCGAAGATGTAACGCATATTTATGGTACACATACACCATATGAATATGTCGGAATAAAAAACGTCAATTTAAATATTAAAAAAAATTCTATTACTGCAATTATTGGACATACAGGTAGTGGCAAATCTACCTTAATTCAACACATCAATGCTTTAATGCTTCCTACAAGGGGAAGGGTGATAATAGATGATTTTATGATCACTAGCAATAAGTCTCCTAAAGGATTAAAAGAACTTAGAAAAAAAGTAGGTTTTGTATTTCAATTCCCAGAATATCAATTATTTGAAGATACAGTCGAAAAAGATATTATGTTTGGCCCATTAAATTTTGGTGTAGATTGTGACAAAGCGAAAGAAAATGCTAGAATTGCTTTAAAGACAGTTGGATTAGATGAATCCTTTTTAATGAAATCACCATTTGATTTATCAGGAGGTCAAAAAAGACGTGTAGCAATTGCAGGGATTTTAGTGATGAATCCAGATATACTAGTATTGGACGAACCAACAGCAGGATTAGATCCACAAGGAACTAGAGAAATGTTGCAGCTTTTTAAAAGTCTAAATGAACAAGGTAAAACAATTATCATGGTTACACATCATATGGATCATGTACTAGATTATTGTGATGAGGTAGTATTAATGAACGATGGACAGGTTGCTTATCAAGGTGACGTTACGGATTTATTCCATCAGTTTGATATCTTAGAGGAAACAGGGATTAAAATGCCAACTATTACACAATTTAGTTACGAATTAAATAAGTATCACTTTTCAATTGATATGAATATTAAAGAGATAGATGCACTTGCATGTGCAATTAAGGAGGAAATCAATGGGAAACATCACGTTAGGTAAATACCTTCCATATGATTCATTCATTCATCGATTAGATCCAAGATTAAAAATTTTATCATTACTAGCATTATTAATAGGGATATTTATTGATTCAGGTTTTCTAGGTTATTTATTACTTACTATTTTTGTATGGATAGTGATTACATTATCAAATATTAAAATAAGCTACATTTTAAAAGCAATTAAACCAATGCTTATTATGATGTTATTTTTAATGATTTTAAATGTGTTTATGATTAAGGAAGGTTTTGTACTAATAAGTTTAGGGAAAATTGAAATATATTCTGGAGGTATAATTCAAACTGCTTATATTTTGATAAGATTAGTTTTAATAGTGGCATTTACAACGATTTTGACTGCTACAACAAAACCTTTAGATTTAACATTAGGATTAGAACACTTATTTAGTCCTTTTAAGAAAGTAGGATTTCCTGCCCATGAGGTTGCTATGATGATATCGATTGCGTTAAGATTTATTCCAACTTTATTAGAAGAAGCAGAACGTATTATGAAGGCACAAACAAGTAGAGGGGTAGATTTTAAAGAAGGAAAAATAAAAGAGAAAATAAAAGCTATTGTTTCTCTTATTGTCCCATTATTTATTTCTGCATTTTTGCGCGCAGATGAACTTGCAAATGCAATGGAATGTAGAGGGTATAATCCAGAAGGGAAAAGGACACGATATAAACAGTTAAAATGGACTAAAAATGATACTATATCTTCATTGATTGTTGTTGTTTTGATGATTTCAGTAGTTAGGATAAGTGTAGGATCATAATATGAATAGAATAAAATGCACAGTAAAGTATGATGGTAGTAAATTTCATGGATTTCAAATTCAAAATAATGAAAGAACTATACAAGGAGAAATACAAAAAGCTCTAAAAAATATCTGTCAAGAAGCCATTATTATTCATGCATCTGGAAGGACAGATGCAAAAGTTCATGCAATAGCACAAGTATTCCATTTTGATACTAATAAAACGATGTCTAGTGAAAAGTGGAAAATGGCAATCAATCATTTTTTACCTAATGATATTTATATATGTGAATGTTTACAAGTAGACTTAGATTTTCATTCTAGATATAGTGCTGTTAAAAAAGAATATCGTTATTATTTAAATACAGCTAGTTATGATCCGTTTCAAACTAACTATATTTATCAGTACAATCGAACATTAGATATTGAAGCAATGAAAGATGCATTATATATGTTTATTGGAGAACACAATTTTGCTTCATTTTGTACATATGATCAGTATGGAAATACTATTAGAACAATATATACATTTGAAATTATGGAAAAAAATGGAATAATAGAATTTAGAGTAGTTGGAAATGGATTTAGAAGATATATGGTTCGTCATCTTGTAGGAGCTTTAATTCAAATTGGTGCACATCGTGTGACTAAAGAGGATGTAAAAAAGTGTTTAGATAGCGAAGGTAAACAACATATTTTATTTAAAGCTAAACCGCAAGGATTATATTTGTATAAAGTTTTTTATTAAAAAAAGGGCAACATATTGACAATTTTGTATAAGAAAGTATAATAAATAATGGCACTGTAATGCCTAAGTAGCCCCGGAAACTACAGGAGGAAATATACAATGCGACAAACAACAATGGCAAAGGAATCAACAATTGAACGTAAATGGTTTGTTGTTGATGCTGAAGGACTTACTTTAGGACGTTTAGCTTCTGAAGTAGCAACAGTATTAAGAGGAAAACATAAACCTACATTTACACCACATGTAGATACAGGAGATTATGTAATCATTATTAATGCTGAAAAAGTAGTAATGAGTGGTAAAAAACTTGATAAAGTTAAATATTATAGCCATTCTGGATGGGCTGGTGGTTTAAAAGTGAAAACTGCTAGAACTTTCCAACAAAAAAATCCTACAGGATTTGTGGAAGCAGCAATTAAAGGGATGTTACCACATAACACTTTAGGAAGAAAACAAGGAATGAAATTATTTGTTTATACAGGTAATACGCATCCACATGCAGCTCAAAAACCTGAAGTATTAGAAATTAAAGGTTAAGAAGGAGGACTACTATGGCAAACGTACAATATAGAGGAACTGGACGTAGAAAAACATCTGTAGCACGTGTTATTTTAACACCTGGAACAGGTAAATTTTTAATAAACGGAAAAGAAGCGAAAGAATATTTACCATCTGATGTATTATTAATGGTAATTAATCAGCCATTAGAATTAACTGGAACATCTGATAAATTTGATGTGAAAGTTAATGTATATGGTGGAGGATATTCAGGTCAAGCTGGTGCTATCCGTCATGGTGTTTCAAGAGCTTTATTAGAAGCTGGTTCTGATTATAGACCTGTTTTAAAAGCTGCTGGGTTCTTAACTCGTGATGCTCGTGCTAAAGAACGTAAAAAATATGGTCTTAAAGCTGCAAGACGTGCTCCACAATTTTCAAAACGTTAATGGAAATCTGGAGAAGAATAACAATAAAAAAGCCTTTATGGTAAGATTTCTTACTAAAAGGTTTTTTTATTATTGTTTTTATTTTAATTACTGATTAATTTAAAATAGTCTTTGTTTGGAATTAATCCTAGTGATTGACCATTATCCCATTTCATATGAATTGTTCCTATATCATCAATATAGTCAACTGTCCCTATCGTACCTGATGGAACTGGATGGTATGGATCATCCATTTTAATACATTCAATTCTTGAGCCAGCAGGATAGTGAATTTTTAATAACTCTACATTTATTATTTCTTGTCTAGTTTTATTTTCATATTCTAATTTATTTAACGAATTAGTATTTTTCATAAAAACATCTCCTTTATTTTTATATACAAATAAAAATAAAGATATTCTTATTTTAAAGTTATTATATTAAAAAAAACTCATTAGTATTATATTTACTAATGAGTAAGTTGGATTAATAAATTCCTTGAGAAATCATTGCTTCTACTACTTTTGAAAATCCAGCTATATTTGCACCAGCTATTAAATCATCATTTAAGTGATACTGTATACATGCTTGTTTGCAAGCTCTATAAATTTCTTTCATAATTTCTTGTAGTTTTAAGTCTACTTCTTTTTCTGTCCATGAATATCTCATTGAATTTTGTGCCATTTCTAATGCAGATACTGCAACACCACCAGCATTTGCTGCTTTTGCAGGAGCCAATATTATACCATTATTTTTAAAATGATGGATTGCTTCAGGAGTTGTTGGCATATTTGCGCCTTCTATAATATATTTAATTCCATTTTGTTGGAGTAGTTTTGCATCATTTAAATCAATTTCATTTTGTGTTGCACATGGGAATGCAATATCAGCTTTTAGCCCCCATGGTTTTTCATTTTTAACAAATTGACAATTAAATTTTTTTGCATAGTCTTCTAATTTAGTAGTGTTTTCTGTCCTTATTTTTATAAGGAAATTTATTTTTTCATCGGTTATAATTCCTTCAGGATCATAGATATATCCATCTCTTCCTGAAATAGAAATAACTTTGGCACCAAATTCACGTGCTTTTAAACATACACCCCAAGCGACATTTCCATAACCAGAGACAATGATTTTTTTTCCTTCTAGAGATTCACCTTTTTCTTTTAACACTTCATTTGCAAAATACACAGCTCCAAAACCAGTTGCTTCAGGTCGTATATGACTTCCACCATATACAATTGGTTTTCCTGTAATAACTCCGTTTTCAAATGCTCCTTTTAGGTGACGATAATATCCATATAAGTAGCCAATTTCTTTAGCTCCAACCCCAATATCTCCAGCTGGAACATCTATATTTGGACCGATATGTTTATATAGTTCACTCATAAAGCTTTGACAAAAACGCATAATTTCTGCATCTGATTTTCCTTGAGGATCAAAGTCAGATCCACCTTTTGCACCACCTATAGGTAATGTAGTTAATGCATTTTTAAATATTTGTTCGAAACCTAGAAATTTAATGATTCCTAAATTAACACTTGGATGAAAACGTAATCCTCCTTTGTATGGTCCAATGGCACCATTAAATTGAACTCTAAATCCACGATTTACTTGAATATTGCCTTGATCATCTTGCCAACTAACCTTAAACATGATTACACGTTCTGGTTCAACAAGTCTTTCTAAAATAGCATATTTTTCATATTCTGGGTGTGCTTGTAAAACAGGTTGTAGACTTTCGAGTACTTCCTCAACAGCTTGATAAAATTCAGGTTCGTTATTATTTTTTTCTTTTACATTACATAATACTTTTTCAATATAGCTCATTATTGTATCCTCCTTGGCATTTATTGTATATGATTTATACAATTTTTTCAAATGTTTCCTTGTTGTCATTTGACCACATTTAGTATAACATTAAAAATAAGAGGTGTTCAAATTGAAAAAAATAACGATAGGTATTTTAGCGCATGTTGATGCAGGGAAAACGACTTTGTCAGAAGCATTTTTATATAAATCAGGAATTTTAAAAAAAACTGGAAGAGTTGATCACCAAGATTCATTTTTTGATTTTGATATACAGGAAAGAAACAGAGGAATTACAATTTATAGTAAGTATCAATCATTTACATGGAAGGATACATTATTTACCTTGTTAGACACACCTGGTCATGTAGATTTTTTAACAGAAATGGAAAGGACAATACAGGTATTAGATTATGCTATAGTAGTAATTAATGCATCTGATGGTATTCAATCACATACTAAAACAATATTTCAATTATTAGAGCAGTACCAAATACCTGTATTTATTTTTGTAAACAAGATGGATATTTCCAATCAATTAGAACAAGATTATATAGAGAATTTTAAAATTCAATTCAATTATCATTGTGTTAATTTTATGCATAAGGATGATTCATTCTATGAAGATATCGCGTTGACTGATGAAAGAATGCTTGAATTTTATATACAAAATCATCAGGTTTTAACACATGACATTCAAAATATGATACAACAAAAACAAGTGATTCCATGTTTTTTTGGTTCAGCGTTACATTTAGATGGAATTGTGGAAATTTTAGATGATTTAGATAAATACACTGTGTCTAGACAATATGATAATGAATTTGGTGCAAGAGTATTTAAAGTTTCTTATGATTATCATATAAAACTTGTACATATTAAAATGTTAGGTGGAGTTTTAAAAGTTAAAACAAAAATTAACGATGAAAAAGTAAATCAGATACGTATCTATTCTGGTGATAAGTATAAAGTAGTAGATGAAATTTGTGCTGGTGATATTGCCACTATTGTAGGACTAAATCATTTAAGTATTGGGGAAGGATTAGGTAATCAAATTACACATATAGATCCATATTTAGTACCATATATGCAATATCAATTACTTTTACCTAAATCAGTTGATAGCTATAGTGTAATGCCTCAATTAGAACAGCTTCAACAAGTTGATCCAATGTTACAATTAGAGTATCATCATGAATTACACCAAATTCATTTATGTTTGATGGGAGAAATTCAAATTGAAATATTAAAACAGCAAATATTGGATCGCTTTGGATTAGAGGTAGAATTTCAATATTGTGATGTCTTATACAAAGAAACTATTACTCAACCTATTGAAGGAGTGGGTCATTTTGAACCATTAAAGCACTATGCAGAAGTGCATGTTTTATTAGAACCATTACCTAGAGGAAGTGGAATTTTGATTTGCAACCAATGTGATGATGTGCTTTTAAAACAGTATCAATCACAAGTTATGGCTAATATTCAAGAAAAAAAACATATTGGAGTTTTAATTGGAGCACCGATTACAGATATTAAAATTACTTTAGTCGCAGGTAAAGCTCACGTGCAACATAGTACTGGAGGAGATTTTAAAGAAGCAACTATACGAGCAATAAGACAAGGATTAAGGCAAACCACTAGTATAGTATTAGAGCCTTATTACCACTATGAACTTTGCATATTATCTGATTATTTAGGAAAGGCAATACACGATATTGAAAATATGCATGGTGATTATCAATTCAAACAAATAGATAATGATCATGTTTTAATAATAGGGTATGCTCCTGTAGTCAATATGCATGGTTACAATCAACAAGTTGCAATATATACTAAAGGAAGTGGAAAACTAACACTAACCATGGGAGAATATCGTCCATGTCACAATGAAAAAGAAGTAATTGAAAGGGCTAATTATCATTGTGACCAGGATATACAAAATCCATGCGATTCTATTTTTTGCAAGCATGGTGCAGGTTTTGTGGTAAAGTCTGATAATGTATATCAGTATATGCATGTACCACTTCAATGGGCAACTAAACATTCTAGTAAAAAAGGTAATGTAAAAGAGATATTAGATTCTCAACATGAATTAGATATCATTTTTGAAAAGACATATGGGAAGACTAAAAGATATAAGGAACCTCGAAAAATAGAAAGTATAAAAGAAGTACAAAGTATAAAAATGAAACAAGATTGTTTATTAGTAGATGGTTATAATATCATTTTTTCATGGGATACCTTAAATCAACTAGCTAAAGAAAATTTAGATGCATCTAGACAACAACTAATTCATATATTAAGTAATTATCAAGGGTATCGAAAATGCATATTGATTATTGTGTTTGATGCTTATAAGGTAAAAGGTGGAAAAGAAAAGATTTACCAAGATGGAAATGTTTATGTTGTATATACAAAACAAGCACATACAGCGGATATGTATATTGAACGAATTACTTCATCATTAGTCAATGATTATCATGTAACAGTAGCATCATCTGATGGATTAGAACAATTAACTGTATTTAGTCAAGGAGCTAATAGAATGTCAGCTAGAGAGTTGCAATTGGAGGTAGAATATGTAACTAAAACTAAATTATTAGAATATCAAAATAAACAAGTAAAATATAATAATAATTACGTATTGAAAGGGAAGAATTAAAGATATATCACCATTCTTTTTGATAGATATTTCATAAGATATGAAAGAAGGGGGTGATAGTATGAGATGTAATCAAAATCATGTACATGTAATCAATGATAGTGTTTATCCTTTTTATTTCAATCATTATCTTCATGGTCATGATGTACATGGTCTTACAAGTAAAGAAATTTATGTAGGCAAAGGAAAGCATGTACATGATATTTATATTGTCACAACTAATAATATAGGTCATACCCATTTAATAAGAACAAGAGTAGGTCCTAATATTCGTATTGGAAATAGTCATATACATTATTTACAAACAAAAACAATGGTTGAAAATCATCATTATCATCGATTAAAACTAGTTACTTCTCTTCCACAAAAATGGAGGATATCCCACAAAATCACATAACGATTAGATAATTGATAGAAATAGGTTGTATAAAATAACATGTGTTATCAAGATATAACGTTTTTTCCTCCAATTTTTAGACTGTGAATTTGTTTGCAGTCTTTTTTAGTGATATAAAAAGGAGAATATATGAGATTAGATATTTATTTAGCTAAAGTTTTATCTATAAATAGGCTTCAAGTACAAACAATAATAAAAAATGGTGAAATTACTGTTAATCATATAACTGTTACAAATTTTAAAAGTAAGATAGATTTATCTAAAGACAAGATTATATATCAAGGTGAATTATTACCTCAACAAGTATATACTTATATTATGTTGAACAAACCTAAAAATTGCTTATGTGCTAATCATGATTATAATGATGTAACAATTATGGATTATGTTGATCCTAAATATAGACATTTGTCTATTGTTGGAAGATTAGATAAAGATACAACTGGGTTAGTTGTGTTAACAGATGATTATTATGCATTCAAACATTTAACTTATCCTTGTTTTCATCACGAAAAAGAATATCTAGTTAAAGTAAGATACCCGTTAAAACTAGAAGATATTATATCATTTAAAAATGGAATTATTATTGATCAAAAGGTAAAATTAAAATCTGCAAAACTTATAATTGTTAGTGAACATATTGCAAAAGTGGTAATTAGTGAAGGAAAATATCATCAAGTAAAGAAGATGTTTTTAACCATTCACAATGAAGTATTAGAGCTTAGTCGTTTACGTATTAATCAATTGACACTAGATACCAATTTACAAGAAGGTGAATATAAATTATTAGATTCAAAGGAAGTAGCTAAACTTCTTGAAAATATATAATGTATTTTAAATGATTTGGATAAGTATATAATATAAATTTGGATGACACATTTTATTAAAAATGCAATATGATTCAAAATCATTGTCAATTTGGTCATACCCACTAGATAATGATTTTTTAAGTTGGTTAAAATCATTATCCATTATTTTACATGTAATAGCACCTTGAAGCTGATTATCTTGAGTTAATCGTAAGGGAGAAAATGATATTTCTAGAAATTGAATTGGAAAATGAAAAAATGTTTCTTGAAAATTTTGATATATATCTTCATTACTAGTATCTAATAAAAAATGAATAACTAATTTCATTATTAAATCTCCTTTTTGCTTGTTTAATTATAATATAACATTTACAGTCATTTCCTTCTAGATGGGGAAGAAAAAATATTTATTTTTTAGTATTATTTAGTATAATAATAGTTGGTGATCATGATGGATTTTACAAAATTTTTAAATAAAGCACAAATACAGGCAGCATTGAATGTAACATCTCACACTCGTATTATTGCTGGAGCAGGAAGTGGAAAAACAAGAGTACTTACATATCGTATGGCATATTTAATAGATGAATTAGGAATTGATCCTAGAAAAATTTTAGCAATTACCTTCACTAATAAAGCGGCTAATGAAATGAAGGAAAGAGTTGAAAATTTAATGGATGGTTCTACTTTAGGTATGACTATTTGTACAATACATTCATTATGCGTAAGAATTTTAAGAGAACACATTTATTTATTAGATTATCCAAGATTTTTTTTAATATTGGATGTAGATGATCAAAAAGCTATTTTAAAAGAAATCTATAAGGATTTAGAAATAGATACGAAAGTGATAAGTCATGTTAGTGCATTAAGATCTATTAGTTTATATAAATATAATTTAATGGATGTGGATACACTTATTGAGGAATCTAACGGATTTGCAGGAGAAATCATTAGGGCAAAAATATATGAAAAATATTTGGAATATCAAAATATTCATAAATGTCTAGATTTTGATGATTTATTAATTAAAACAGTTGAATTATTTGAAAAATTTCCTTATGTTTTAGAACAATGGCAATCAAGGTTTCAATATATTCATGTAGATGAGTTTCAAGATATTAGTCAAATTGAATACCATCTTATCAAATGTCTTGTAGGGTCTTCTAATTTTGTTTGTGTTGTTGGAGATCCAGATCAAACAATCTATACTTTTAGAGGTGCAAATGTCAATTATATTATTGATTTTGATAAGGATTATCAAAATACAAGTACATTTTATTTAAATGAAAATTATCGTTCTACAAAAAAAATATTGAATGTTGCAAATCAGCTAATTCAAAATAATACAAATAGATTAAAAAAAGAATTATTTACTCATTTAGTAGATGGTAAAGACGTAGTTCATTATTGTGGTGAAACTCAAGAAGAAGAAGCTCATTTTATTGTGGAACAAATCGAATATATTATTGAAACAGTAGAAGGAGTAAATTATCATGATTTTGCGATATTATATAGGTCTAGTTATTTATCAAGTAAAATTGAACAGGAATTATTAAGACGTCATATAGATTATAAAATATATGGTGGTATTCGTTTTACAGATCGAAAAGAAGTTAAAGATATTTTAAGTTATTTACGACTTGTTGCTTTTGGTGATGACCTTGCATTAAAAAGAGTAATTAATGTTCCTACAAGAAGTATAGGAAAAAAAACAATAGATAAAATAGAGTTATATGCAAAAATGCATCAACGTTTAATTTTTGATGTATTAGAAAATAATTTAGAACAAATAGGTTTGTCTACAAAAGTAAAAAAACACCTTAAAGATTTTGTTGATTTAATTTGTAGAGTAAGGAATCTATTATATCAAGAGAATTTATCTATTGTAGAGTGTATTGATTATATTTTAAATGAATCAGGATATCTTGAAATGTTAACCATCAGTCAAGAAGACGATCGTATAGAAAATATTTATCAAGTAAAGAATATGGCAAGTGAATTTCAAAAAAAATATGATGGAGATAGCCCACTAGAAGAATTTTTACAAGAATTACCATTAAGTAATGTAGAGGACAATACAGGAAGTGGTGAATATATTTCGTTAATGACCATACATATGTCAAAAGGACTAGAATTTAAATATGTATTTGTTATTGGCTTATCAGATGACGCATTTCCTAATTTTAAAAGTGTAGTAGAATATGGAGATTCTGGTTTAGAAGAAGAAAGACGTTTAGCATATGTTGCATTTACAAGAGCTAGGGAGCAACTGTATTTAACAGAAAGTCAGGGATATAGTCATGTTACAAAAAGTCCAAGGTTAACCTCTAGATTTATAGATGAAATAGGTAAATCAGGGGTGATTCATAAAGGAAAAACTCAAAGGTTCAAAACAAAGGACTATATTGATGTTAAAGAAACGGCAAAAACAAGAATAGGCAATAATCATATTGATCAGTTTTTAGTTGGCGAACATATCGAACACGCATTATTTGGAAAAGGTGTAATTATAAAGGTTGAAGACGATACAATAGATGTTGCATTTGCATTGCCGCATGGAATAAAGACTATAATGAAGGTACACCAAGCTATTTCAAAATGTTAGTTATCTATTTATTTTCTAAAAAAGCTTGTAGCGTGATGAAAATAAATAATTTTTATTTAATGATTGATATAAAAAATATAGAATTATTCTATTTGATAAAATGTCAGCAAAAATAAGTATATTTATAAAAATTGTCTCACATCACTTTTTGCTATGACGGTATGGAATCCTGTTTTAAAAGTATATGGCAAATGTCTTTGTTTATGTGTTACAATGGTATCCATAGAAAGACGTCTTTTCGTATTTGATTTTTGGAAGTACCTAAAATTGTAAAAATAGGTATACAAATGTATAAATTGTGTTATAATAACAAGGTAGAATTTATTCAAGGAGGAAATATTGAAATGAGCGAAACAATGAATAAAAAAGTGTTAGCAGCAAATATTGCTGATGAATTTGGATTAACAAAAAAAGATTCAGAAGGTATTGTGAATAAATTATTTGATGACATTAAAGATTCACTAGCAAAAGGAAATGCTGTAGATATTTATGGATTTGGAAAATTTGATATTGCTACTAGAGCTGCAAGAGAAGGTATTAATCCTTTAACAAAAGAACGTATGACATTTAGTGAAAGTAAATCGGCTAAATTTAAATCATCTAAAGCTCTAAAAGATGCAGTTAATCATAGATAAAAGAATGTAATAATAAAAGTGTATAATTCATTCATTTAAATGAATAGATTAACACTTTTTGTTTTGTTTCTATGAACAAATGATTATTGATAAATAAATGCAATTTAAACATACACAAAATATAAAATTATAGTTATTAGTTAAGCATAAGGATTATTTCAATATGAATTGATAATGATTTGTTTAAATTAGGTTATGTTTAGTTGTAGTGATTGGATTTTAACCTACATTTAGTATGATATAATATTATGGTGCTACATATAAAAAAATTATAATAAGTGCTAATGTAAAAAATTGACTTTGTACATTGTGTTTGTTATAATTGGTGATGCGCTAGTTGAGGTGATTCTTTTGAAGTGGAATATACAATGGCTTTTAAAACAGAAAAATGGAGAGTTCACATTCTCAGATGAACTTGTTTTTCCTAAAGAAGCATTTTCTAAATTTAGTAATTTGATAGATTTAAAGGATGTTTTTGTAGAGGGAAAAGGTAGATATGTTCCTAAAGATCAAAGATTGTATATTGATTTAAAAATTAAAGGAATGATGATTTTACCTTGTGCATTAACTTTAGAAGAAGTTGATTATCCATTTGAGATTGAATCCACGGAAGTGTTTAGTTTTGACAAACCATTACCTGATGAGGATGTTCATGAGGTGAAAAAGAATGTCGCAAATGTAACACCTATTATTTTCCAAAATATTATATCTGAAGTTCCTTTGCGTGTTACTAAACAAGATGCAAAGGTTAAGTCTAGTGGAGAAGGTTGGAAAATTATTAGTGATGAGGAAGTAACTGATCAAGAGATAATAGACCCTAGATTAGCGAAATTAAAAGAATATTTTGAGGAAAAGAATTAGGAGGATATTAAGATGGCAGTACCATTTAGAAGAACTTCAAAGGCTGTAAAAAGAAAAAGAAGAACACATGATAAATTAGCAGCTCCTACATTAGTTACATGTCCTAATTGTGGGGAATACAAATTACCACATCGAGTATGTAAACATTGTGGAAGTTACAAAGTAAAAGAAAATGCATAGAAACGGTCATTAATGATCGTTTTTTTTTTTTTTTTTTAATAATAATAAATAAAATGTATAGATTATTTTGTCGAATAATATCTCTATATTTGTAGCGAATTAAGAATGTTATTTAAGATAAATTTAAGAGCCAATTTTAAAAAATTGCTTTTTATTTCTATACAAAGAACTGGTTATAGTGTATAATAAGTGGTGTAAAGTGGTATAAAGTGGATGAAAGTGGGTGATAAAGATGTTCATAGGAGAATACAGACATTGTGTGGATACTAAGGGACGTCTTACATTGCCTTCTAAATTTCGTGAATCACTAGGTACAACTGTAGTTGTTAATCGTGGATTTGAGGGATGTTTAAATGTATATACCATGGATGAATGGAAAAATGTGTTTGAACGCTTGATGTCCATGCCAACTAATAAAAAAGAAGCACGTACTTTTGTGCGTCTATTTACTTCTAAAGCACAAGAAATTGATTTAGATAAGTTAGGTAGAATTAATCTGCCTAAATCGTTGATGGAAATAGGAAGTATTCAAAAGGACTGTGTTGTAGTAGGAGTTGGCAATCATATTGAAATATGGGATCAACAGTTATGGGATAACTATTACAATAATGAACAACAACAGTTTGAAAATATTTCAGAATTATTAGATGATTTTGGTATATAGGAGAATGTTTATGTTTAATCATGTAACCGTTATGTTAAATGAAGCAGTAGATGGGTTAAATATTAAAGATGATGGTATATATGTAGATTGTACTTTAGGTGGTGCAGGACACAGTAAGGAAATTTTAAAAAAATTAAAAACAGGTCATTTGTATGCTTTTGATCAAGATGAAACTGCTATTGTAGAGGCTAAGAAAAGATTGTCTAAGATATCTAATAATTACACGATTATCCATTCGAATTTTGTCTGTTTAGAGGAAAAACTAAATGAACTTGGTGTAACAAAGGTAGATGGGATTTTATTTGATTTAGGAGTTTCGAGTCCTCAATTCGATAATGGAGAGCGTGGTTTTAGCTACAATTATGATGCAAGATTAGATATGCGTATGGATAGAAGGACTAAATTAGATGCACATTATATAGTAAATCATTATAGCTTTCATGACTTATCAAGAATTATTTATCAATATAGTGATGAAAAATTTGCAAAGCAAATTGCTAGAAAAATTGAACAACGTAGGGAACAAAAGCCAATTGATACAACGTTTGAATTAGTTGATGTAATAAAAGATGCAATTCCTGCACCTGCAAGAAGAAAAGGTGGCCATCCTGCTAAAAGAACATTTCAAGCATTACGTATTGAAGTAAATGATGAGTTAAAAGTATTTGAAAAAGCATTACAACAGTCATTTAGATTATTAAATGTTGGAGGAAGAATATCTGTTATTACGTTTCATTCATTAGAAGATCGTATATGTAAAACGATGTTTAAGGAAAAAACAGAATATAAGGATATTCCTGGATTACCTATTTTACCAGCTCATTTAGAACCGTCGTTTAGATTAATAAATAAAAAAGTAAATTGTGCATCCAATGAAGAATTAGATGCTAACAATAGATCACATTCAGCTAAGTTAAGAATTATAGAAAGGATAAAACCATATGAAAAAGAGTAAATTTGAAAAAATAGCAAAAACTTGGTTAGTTATTATTTTTTGTGTATTTGTTTTGGGTCAATTAACAATACAAGCAGTTGAATCTTCTAATAACGTAGAACAACAAAAAATTGAAGGTGAGATTAATACATTAGAAAGTGATATTAATGGACTTAATATAGAAAAACAAAATAAAACAAATTTTTCATATGTTAATGACGTAGTATCTGCACAAGGATATACTTATTCTCAAACTGATGCAGTAGCGTATAATTCATCAAATAACAATGAAGAAAATTGATAATATTGGCTTTATAAAATATATATTTATTTTAGTTTTTTTAGCTTTAATTTTTAATGTAGTGTACTTAGCAACAACAGGTATTCATTTTATTAGTGGTCGAAATATTGAAGAGTTTTCTGCTGGTAGAGAAGTAGGCACAAAGACTTTGTATGCATCAAGGGGAGATATTTATTCGTCTGATAATGAAGTATTAGCAGAAGATATTGTTTCATATAAACTGATTGCATATCTTAGTAAAACTAGAGTTGGAGTAGGTAATGTCCCAGCATATGTGACTGATCCTCAAGCTTATGCTACACAACTTTCTCCTATATTAAATATGCCTAAGGATGAATTATTAAATATTTTAGAAACACCTGATAAGTATCAGGTAGAGTTTGGAACATATGGTAATAATTTATCTCCAGCAACTAAAGCAAAAATTCAAGCATTAAATTTACCAGGATTAGAGTTCGTTGAACAAACAAAAAGAAATTATCCATATTCAACTTTTGCATCTTATATTATTGGTTTTGCTGCAAATGATGAAAATAACATGGATGAAATTGTTGGAAAATTTGGCTTAGAAAGTTCCATGAATGATCAATTGACTGGTCGAGATGGTAAAATTCAATTTGTTAAAGATTCAAATGGATATAATTTGCCAAATAGTGTAACAGGAAAGATAGATCCACAAAATGGAAATGATATTCATCTTACGATTAATAGTAGTGTACAGCGTGATTTAGAAATTCAAATTAAAAAGATGGGTGAATTAGAAGGTGTTGAATCAGTTTGGGCAGCAGCAATGGAAGCTAAAACAGGAAAGATTTTAGCAATTTCTACAAGCCCTTCTTTTGACCCAAACAAAAAAGATTTACAATCCTATACAGATTTGTTTTTAAATAACCCTTATGAAGTAGGATCAGTTATTAAACCATTTGTTTATTTAACAGCTTTAGATGCTGGGACATTTCCAAAAAATCAAACGTTTATGTCAGGTAGTTATGACTTTAATGATGGATTTGCACCGGTAAAAGATTGGAATAAAGTTGGTTGGGGGCCAATCACATATGAAGATGGCCTAATTCGATCTAGTAATACGGGGATGATATATTTAACAGAAAAGTATATTCCAAAAGATACACTTAGAGAAAAATATAGACAGTTGAAATTTTTCCAAGATGGTTGGATGTCAGGATTATATTTAGGTGGTGGAAATGATAATATGGATGCGTCTAAAAGAGATTATTTGTCAGCTGCATTTGGCCAGTCATCTTCTTGGACAGCATTTCAGATGTTACGTGCATATTCTGTTTTTGCAAATAATGGATGCATGGTAGAACCATATGTTGTGGATTATATCGTAGATGGAAAAACAAAAAATATTGTTGAGAAAAATACTACACAAAAAAGTGAACAAATTTTTTCTAAAGAAGCAATTGATTATGTAAAAGAATTGTTGTTAAGAGTCGTAGAAGATCCAAATGGTACAGGAAAAAATTATAAGATGAATGATATACGTCTATTTGGAAAGACTGGAACAGGTGAATTTACTGAAAATGGAAAATTGGTATCAGGACGTTATAATTTTGCATTTGCAGGATTAGCTCCTTATGACAATCCAGAAGTAGTTGTTTTTGCGGGAGTAAAAGGTGCAGATGGAATTACAAGTAAAGATGGTGTATTTGTTAATCTTGTACAAACATTAGTTCGTAGTAGTCTAACAAATCTAGGAAAAATGAATACTTCAAACCATCAAGAATCAAGTATTAAGGAATATACGTTAGATAACTTTAAAAATCAAAGTATAAATTTTGCAAGTTCAATTCTTACACATAATGAAATGAAGTCAATTATTATTGGAAATGGAGGAAGTGTTATTAAACAGTTTCCTGAGGCAGGTACTTCGTTGCTTGTAAATAATAAGGTATTCTTGCTAACTGATGGTAATACAATTACAATGCCAAATATGATTGGTTGGTCTACAAAAGAAGCGTTAACTTTTTCTTCACTGACTAACATTCCAATTCAATTAAATGGTTCTGGTAAAGTGGAAAGTCAGAGTGTCCCTGAAGGAACAGTGATTAATTTAGAAACAACAATATCTTTACAATGTGGGGAAACATAGGTCTTTTTGATCTATGTTTTTCATATAGTAAAGTGGTGATATAATGATATATGAATCTATAATTAAAAAGTTAAATTATATAAAAATAGGAATAGTGATATTATGTATATGTATAGTAATAAAGTTGTTTTATATACAAGTTGTCTCATATTCAAATTTAACTAGTAAAGCCACAACATTGTGGCAGCGAAGTTTTCCAGTAGAAGCCTCTAGAGGAGAGATACTAGATGCAAATGGAAATAAAATTGTAACTAATCTTACCACTTCTTCATTAGTGGTAATACCTTCACAATTGGAAAATCCGTTGGAACAAGCTAGCTTATTAGCACCAATATTAGAATGTGATCAGGCAGCATTATTTGAAAAACTTGAAAAACGTGTATCAATTCAACGAATTTCTCCAGAAGGCAGACAATTAAGTGAAGAAAAAGCATTACAAATAAAAAAATTAAATATGCCAGGTGTTTACTTGATTAAAGATACATTAAGACATTATCCAAAAGGGAACTATTTAGCTCAAAGTTTAGGATTTGTTGGGATAGACAATCAGGGATTAGCTGGATTAGAATTAAAGTATAATGATTATTTAACAGGATCAAATGGAAGTATTGATTATTACATGGATGCAAAAGGGAATAATTTAAATATGTATCCATCTAGTTATACGCATCCAGTAAATGGAAATGACATTCAACTTACTATTGATATGGATTTACAGGATATTGTAGAAAGAGAGTTAAACAATGCATACCAAACATATAATCCTGATGGAATTTGGGCGTTGATGATGAATCCTAATACTGGAGAAATATTATCTATTTGTTCAAAACCAGACTTTGATCCTAATCATTATAAAGATGCAAATCCAGATATATATAATCAAAATATTCCAATTTGGAAAAGTTATGAACCTGGTTCGACGTTTAAAGTAATTACTTTTGCAAGTGCGCTTAATGAAAAATTATTTGATATGAATAAGGATACTTACTTTGATAAGGGATATGAATATGTTGGTGGTGCTAGAATAAAGTCTTGGAAAAAAGGAGGACATGGATTACAAACATTTAAAGAAGTATTACAGAATTCTTCTAACCCTGGATTTGTTGAAATAGGAAGGCGTTTAGGAAAAGAAAAGTTAAGTCAATACATTCAAGATTTTGGATTAACAAGTAAAACAGGTGTAGATCTTATTGGTGAATCAAGTGGTATTATGTTTGATGATGATCGTTTTGGTATAGTAGAACAAGCAACAGTTTCATTTGGACAAGGAATATCAATCACACCTATTCAATTAGTTAGTGCGGTAAGTGCCTGTGTAAATGGAGGATATTTAAATACACCATATATTTTAGATAAAGTTATTGAACCTCATACAAAGGATATTGTATATCAAGCTACTACTAAACAGGTAAGACAAGTTATTAGTGAAGAAACATCTAAACAAGTAAAAGAAGCATTAGAAGGAGTAGTTACTGATGGTGGAGGAAAGAATGCTTATATAGAAGGTTATCGTATTGGTGGAAAGACTGGAACTGCACAAAAGGCAGTAAATGGAACATATGCAGGAAATGGGTATATTCTTTCCTTTTTAGGAGTAGCTCCAATTGATGATCCACAAGTAGTTTTGTATGTTGCCATGGATAATCCTAAAAATTGTGTTCAATATGGAGGGACAACTGTTGCACCTATTGCAAGAAAAATATTAGTAGATACATTAAATGTATTAGAGATACCAAAAGTAACAGAACAAAAGGAAAAAGAGTATACTTGGATGGAAATTCCCAAACATCCAGTAGAACAATATATTGGTAAAACAAAAAAAGAAGTAACTAGTCCTTATTTTAAATTTGAATACGTAGGCAAAGGAGATGTAGTAATTGACCAATTACCTAGAGAAAATGAAAAAATTGAAGAAGGACAAACGATTGTGATTATGTTAGGAGACCCATAGGTCTCCTTTTTGTTTCTAATTTACAACTACATTTGTTTATGTTAATATTGTAGTAAATTAAAAAGGGGGATGAATATGAATTTTTTAAAAATATTCATTAGTTTTTTATTAGGTTATTTTATTACAATTTTTGCAATACCTCGTTTTATCCCAAAATTGTGTCAATTAAAATTTGGACAGATTGAACGTGAAGAAGGTCCTGCTAGTCATAAAATTAAAGATGGTACTCCAACAATGGGAGGGATTGTATTTATTTTATCAAGTGTATTAGCTGTATATATTAGCTTTCCAAAGTTAATTATGGATCCTACTGTTAGTTTAATCACTTTTGTATTTATTGGTTATGGACTTATTGGTTTATTAGATGATTACCTTATTGTAGTGAAAAAAACAAATTTAGGATTATCTGCAGGAAAAAAATACTTGTTACAATCAGTTTTAGCAATCTTATTTTATATTTTGGCAGATCGATTTGTTCCATCATTTATAGCAGAAATCACAATCCCTGTGATACATACAACTATTAATTTAGGTTTTTTATATCCTATTTTGATTTATTTTATGTTTACTGCAACGTCTAATGGTGTTAATCTTTCAGATGGATTGGATGGCTTGGCTACTGGTTTATCTATGGTTGCAATTGCACCATTTGTAATTTTTGGATTAATGACTAAAAATTATGCAGTTAGTGTATATGGTATGGCAGTGATTGGATCACTACTTGGTTTTATGAATTTTAACTATCATCCTGCTAAAATATTTATGGGAGATGTAGGATCGTTATCATTAGGAGGATTATTAGCTGTACTTGCAATTTTTTCAAAACAAGAGTTATTATTACTTATTGTCGGAGGAGTATTTGTTGTTGAAACATTGTCAGTTATTATTCAGGTGGTAAGTTTTAAGTTGACTGGAAAAAGAGTATTTAAAATGGCACCATTGCATCATCATTTTGAGTTACTTGGATGGAGTGAACAACAGGTTGTTCTTTCATTTTGGTTTGGAGCTTTTATATGTGGAATTATTGGTGTAGTATTAGGAGTGTTATAGTATGCTAAGTGGAAAGAAAGTGCTAGTATTAGGACTTGCAAGAAGTGGTATGGCAGCAACACGTTTACTATGTAAATTAAATGCTACTGTTACAGTGAATGAAGGAAGAACTTTAAATCAACTAAGGGAACAAGAAGAATTAAAACAATTAAATGTTGAAATTATTGATGGTGGACATCCTATTGAGCTATTTGAAAGGGATTTTGATTTTGTTGTGAAAAATCCTGGTATTAAGTACACTATGCCTTTTATTCGAAGGTTACAAGAAAGAAATATTCCTATTTATACAGAAATAGAACTTGCGTTTCAAGTGGCTAAACCACAGCATTATATTGCAATTACTGGAACCAATGGGAAGACTACTACTGCGACTTTAACTTATCATATTTTAAAAAAAGAACATCCAAATACTTATTTAGCTGGAAATATTGGGATTCCTTTATGTGATATTGTATTAAATCATCAATTAATGGAAAGTAACTGGAATTATATTGTACTTGAGATGTCTAATTTTCAGTTGTTAAATATTGACCAATTTAGACCAGAGATTTCTGTAATTACTAACTTAACTCCAGACCATCTTGATTATATGGAGACAGTAGAAGATTATTATATTTCAAAGACCAAAATTTATCAAAATCAAACTTCTAATGATTATTTTATTTTGAATCAAGATGATCAAACCATTCAAACCTATGTTCAACAATATCCTACTAAAGCTACCAAAATTCCATTTTCATTAGATAATTTGTCATTAGCTTGTATTCAAAATCATCATATTTTATATAAAGGGGAAAAAGTATACGATTTAAATAACCTTAAAATAGTAGGAAAACATAATGTTCAAAATGTAATGATAGCATTATGTATTGCAAAATGTTTAAATATTCCAAATAGTACGATTAGAGATGCTTTAGATCATTTTTATGGTGTAGAACATAGAGTAGAGTTTGTGCGTGAAATAAATGGTATTAAATTTTATAATGATTCAAAAGCAACTAATGTAGATTCAACACTTGTAGCAATTGATGCATTTACATCCCCAATTATTTTACTTCTAGGTGGATTTGATAAGGGCTTAGATTTAAGTCGATTAAAAAAGAAAAACAATATTAAAGCAATTGTATGTTTTGGAGAAGCAGGAAAACGTTTTTCAAAAGAATTACATTCTCCTTATTATGAAAAGGAATTAAAAGATGCAATTATAAAATCGTATGCTTTAGCTAATGAAGGGGATATTATTTTATTATCACCATCTACAAGTAGTTTTGATCAATTTGATAGTTATGAACAAAGAGGTAGATATTTTAAAAAAATAGTTAATACAATCGAATCATTATAATAGTGAAAAAGGAAAAATTCCTTTTTTTTGTTTTAAATTTTCCTATATTTCATATATTTATATAGGTGATATGATGAAAAATAAAAAGATATGGTGGATATGTATAGCTATTATTACAATAGGATTGATTATGGTATATAGTTCTAGTCATATATGGGCATTAGAAAAATTTGGTGATGAATTTTTTTATATTAAACGTCAGGGTCTATTTACTATTGTAGGGTTAATAGGAATGTATCTTACGTCAAAAATTGATTACCATTGGTATAGAACACACGCATTAAAAATATTATTATTTTGTTTTCTATTACTGATTTTAGTATTAGTTCCAGGGTTAGGAAAAGTAAGAGGTGGATCACGTAGTTGGTTTGAAATTGGGTTTATTTCATTACAACCATCTGAAGTATTTAAGATTGGTATGATTATTTATGCTTCCAAGTTTTTAAGTAGATATTTTCATTATATGAAAAATGTACGCTATGCATTGATGATTTTAGGAGTTGCATTTTTAGGATTTGGACTAATTATGTTGCAACCAGATTTTGGTACTGGTGTTGTAATGCTAGGAAGTATTGTTCTTATGATTATTGCTTCGCCATTTAAATTTAGGTACTTTTTAGGTCTAGGAATTGCAGGAATAATTGGAATTATAGGATTGGTTTTGTCTGCTCCATATCGTTTAAAAAGGATTTTGGCTTTTATTGATCCTTTTCAAGATCCTTTAGGAAGTGGCTTTCAAATGATTCAATCGTTATATGCGATTGGTCCAGGGGGAATACTTGGAGTTGGTTTTGGAAATAGTATACAAAAGCATTTCTACTTACCAGAACCTCAAACAGATTTTATATTTGCAATTTTTTGTGAAGAATTTGGCCTAATAGGTGGATGTATTGTTGTATGGTTATTTTGTATGTTGCTTTTACAAGGAATTAAGATAGCAAAAAAATCTCATGATTTATTCGGTAGCTTTTTAGCATTAGGGATTACAGCGATGTTAGGTATTCAAATTATCATTAATTTAGGAGTAGTAGTGGGGTTATTTCCTGTTACAGGAGTTACATTACCTATGATGTCATATGGTGGAACAAGTTTAACACTTGTGATGACTTGTATAGGAATATTAATAAATATTGAACAAAACAGCTGATAATTGTGTTATACTAGGATAGAAAAGGGGAGATCATATGAAAATTATTTTTGCTACTGGAGGAACAGGTGGCCATTTATATCCAGCGATTGCCCTAATGAGGTATTTAGAAAACCAATATGAAAATGTTGAGTGTTTATTTGTAGGAACAACTGATCGTTTAGAATCAAAGGTAATTCCACAATTAGGCTATCCGTATAAAGGTGTGCATGTTTTAGGATTAGCAGGTTCACCATTACAAAAGTTAAAGGCTGTAAGTGTATTTGTAAATTCATTACGTCATACTCGTAAGATTGTAAAAGATTTTAAGCCTGATATTGTGATAGGATTTGGTGGATATGTGAGTGCATCTATTGTATTATCTGCTAGTATGATGGGTGTTAAAACGATGATTCACGAACAAAATTCAATTGTAGGATTAGCTAATAAAATATTAGTAAATAGAGTGGATAAAATTGTATGTTGTTATGATCTAGCGTACCAACAATTTCCTTCTAGCAAAACATATTTGCTAGGAAATCCTAGAGCTAGTGAAGTGGTAAGTCAAGAAAGAAGCGTTGATATTCTTACACAATATAAGTTAGATAAAAATAAAAAAACGGTTCTGATTGTAATGGGAAGTTTAGGATCTTCTAGTGTTAATTGTATATTAGAAAATTCGTTAGAGAAATTTTCTTGTAAAGATTATCAAACAATTATTGTTACTGGAAAAGATAATTATCAAACGATGAAAGATAAAACAAAAAATAAAATACTTTCTTGTGTACATTTAATTCCATATGTAGAAGATATGCCTAGTTTATTACAACAATGTGATATTGTTGTTTCACGAGCTGGTGCTTCTACTCTTGCAGAATTAACTGCATTAGGAAGTGCAATGATTCTTATTCCTAGTCCCTATGTAGCAAGTAATCATCAAGAGTATAATGCAAATGAATTAGTAAAAAAACAAGCTGCAATAATGATTAAGGAAAATGATTTAACCAGTGAAAAATTAATAAGTACAATTGATATGTTATTTTCTGATCCAAATAGATTATATAATATGAAGGAAAATGCAAAAAAATTAGGTAAACCTAATGCTAGTAAGGATATTACTAAACTAATTATGGAATTGATAGAGAATTAGAATGATAAATGATTTGATTTATTGTTATAAAATTAATAGAAAGGAAAAAAGTATATAACGCAGATGATATTGATCAATGCAGATATACGTGGTAAAAGTCATATAATGGATTTTCAATTATTGCACCAAAAATTATTAAATTTAGATGTTGGAGACATTTTAGAATATGAACCAATATATAAACATACTACTTATAAAGTTGGTGGACCAGCAAGATTATATGTAAAGGTAAAAGATATTAATAGTCTTCAAAAATTAATGAATTTTATTAAGGAATATCAAATTCCTTATTGTGTTATTGGAAAAGGTTCTAATATATTGTTTGGTGATAAGGAATATGAAGGAATAGTAATTTCACTAAATGAAAATTTTAATCAAGTGAAGATTGAAAATCAAATAGTTGAAGCCTATAGTGGTGTTTCTTTAATTAAATTAGCACATACTGCAATGAAACAGGGACTTAGCGGCATGGAATTTATATCAGGTATTCCTGGTAGTGTTGGTGGTGCTATATATATGAATGCAGGAGCATATAAAAAAGAAGTAAGTGATATTTGTAAAGAAGTTACTATTTTAAATGATAAGGGAGAAATTGTTGTTTTAACTAATGAACAATTAAAATTTAGCTACCGTTATTCTATTGTTCAAGAGCATCAAGATTGGATTATTTTAAACGCAAAATTTCAATTAGAAAATGGAGACAAAGAGAATATTAAAAGCATAATGGATTCTAGAAAAGAAAAACGTATGCAAACTCAGCCTTGGGATAAGGCCAGTGCAGGAAGTGTATTTCGTAATCCTAATACTAAAGGAGCATGGCAATATATTGAAGAATGTCAACTACGTGGATATAAAATAGGTGGGGCCAAGGTTTCAAAGAAACATTCTAATTTTATTATTAATACGGGACATGCTTCTGCTAAAGACATTAAGGATTTAATTGAATATATTCAACTACAAGTAAAGGAAAAATTTAAAGTTGATTTGCATACTGAAGTGAGGTTTATGAATTGGGAAGATTAAAAAGAAAACAAGTAAAAAAAGAAAGAAAATTTAATGAATATGATGAATCTACTGTAGTAAATATCCAAAGAGCTTATCGTAAGAAAATACGAAAAAGAAGAATGTTTCTTGTAGTGTTTGTTTTATTTTTAATAGCATCAATTTACTATTTTATAGCTCCTATTTCACGTATCAATCAAATAGATATAATTGGTAATCACTACGTTGATTCTGCTTTGATTAGTGAAAATTTAGGATGTTCTACTAACAGTATACGCTTATTTACATTTACACCTAAAATTAAAAAAAATTTAAAAAAAATCGCAGGAATTAAAGATGTCAAAGTAAAAAAACATTTTTTTGGAGGTCTAGAGGTTCAAATCACTGAAGATAATCCTATTGCTTATCAAGATGGAGATCCAATCAATGTAATTTTAGATAATGGTGAAGTTATTGATTTAACAAATCATGATTTTATAAAAAATTTACAACAACTTCCAAGTCTAAAAAATTTTGATCAAGATAATTTGAAAAAATTTGCAAAGGAATATGTAAATGTTTTACCTGTTGTTAGAGAACAATTTTCTGAAATTATTTTCGAACCTGAAACTAATGATCCTACTAGAATTAAAATTATTAGTAATAATAATAAGATTTCTTATGTGCGTATAGAAGATATGGTATATCAATTAAAATATTATAATGAAATCATCCAACAAAATCCAACGGATTGTTATTTTGATTTTTGTAAAGGTCATGTTTATAAAAGAAGTTGTAATTAAAATAGTATAAGTACATATTATGTGTTTATACTATTTTTGTTGTGTAAAAATAGTATGTGCAAGATATTTTATAAATTAGCACAAAACAGTTGACAGTGCTAATTATTGTGCTATAATGATATTAGCACAGATATATAAAGAGTGCTAAAGGTGGTGGAAGGATGTTAACGTCAAGGCAAATTACAGTATTTAAAGCAATTGTAGAGGCTTTTATTGAAACAGCCGAACCTGTAGGTTCTAAATATCTTCTTGAAAGATATCAATTACCATATTCTAGTGCGACTATTCGTAATGAAATGGCAATTTTAGAAGATATGGGATTTTTAGAAAAAATGCATACATCTTCTGGAAGAATTCCAAGTACTGCAGGATATAGGTACTACGTAGAAACATTAGTAGAACCAAAAATCGAAGATACAGTAAAAAGTCAAGTTCAAGTAATCTTTAGTGAACGTGGCCGTACGTTAAATGACGTTGTACAAGAATGTTGTAAAATGCTTAGTGATTTAACACATTTAACTTCTATTGCCTTAGGACCAGATTCTAAAAATGAGACCTTACAAAATATTACATTAGTGCCTATATCTAATGATAATGTATCTGCCATTATTGTAACCGATCAAGGACACGTAGAAAATAAACTTTTTGTACTAGATGGTAGGTATACATTAGATGATTTAGTTGCATGTGTAAATGTTATGAATGACATGTTAATAGGGACACCAATTAGTGAAGTAATTATTAAATTACAACAAGATGTTCAACCTATCATGGCAACTAGAATACATGAACATGAAGTTTTGTTTAATGCATTTTTAGAAGCGTTTGTGAAATTTGCTAATAAGGATATTTACTTCTCAGGTAAAGAAAATATGTTATATCAGCCTGAATATAACGATGTAAATAAATTACGTCGGTTAGTAAGTGCGTTTGAAAATTCGCAAACTTGGGAAGTGATGCAAGTTGATCAAGAAGAGGGAGTTACAGTTACCATTGGACAACCATTGCCATTAACTGAGTTAAAAGATGTGTCCGTAATCTCTGGTTCATTTAAGACAGGAAATAATTCTTCTGGATCGATTTCAGTAATTGGTCCAACAAGAATGCCTTACAAACAAGTAGTATCGCTAGTAGATTATATTTCTAAAAGTATAGAAGAATTATTTTTAGAAAATAATGATGAATAAGGGGTGAAAAGATGGAAAAGGAAAAAGTAGAGGATATTAAAGAAGATAAAGATGAATGTATTGATGAACAAGAAAGTTCAGTACAAGATAAAGATGATGTTAGTGAAGAAACAGCAGATCTTTCATTAGAGGATCAATTAAAAGTTGCTAATGAAGAGGCACAACATTGGAAAACAGAATATTATAAAGTGTTTGCAGATATGGAAAATTTAAAAAGACGACTGCAAACTGAACATGCAAATGCATTAAAATATATGATGCAGTCATTTGTAGAGGATTTATTACCAGTGCTAGATAATCTAGAACGATCATTAAATGTTGAAAATCCAAGCGATGAAGTCAAATCATTTTTAACAGGATATGAAATGATTACAAAGCAGTTGATGGATGCACTATCTAAGCATGGTGTAGAATATATAGAAGTAGAAGGAAAAGAATTTGATCCAAATTTACATCAGGCAGTAATGATGGTAGAAGATGAAAATTTTGAATCAAATATGATTGTAGAAGAATTACAAAAAGGGTATAAGTTAAAAGACCGTGTAATTCGTGCATCGTTAGTAAAAGTAAATGGATAATTAGGAGGAATTAGATATGGGTAAAATTATAGGAATTGATTTAGGAACAACAAATTCATGTGTTTCAGTGATGGAAAATGGAGAAGTAAAGGTAATTGCAAATCCTGAAGGATTAAGAACAACACCATCAGTAGTTTCATTTAAAAATGGTGAAATTATTGTAGGTGAAGCTGCAAAACGTCAAGCTGTTACAAATAAAGATACTATAGCTTCTATTAAACGTGATATGGGAACTGCAAAGAAGGTTCATGTTAATGATAAGGATTATACTCCTCAAGAAATATCAGCAATGATTCTTCAAAACTTAAAAGCAACTGCAGAGGCATATTTAGGTGAAAAAGTTAGTCAAGCTGTTATTACAGTTCCAGCATACTTTAATGATGCACAACGTCAAGCAACTAAAGATGCTGGTAAGATTGCAGGTTTAGAAGTAGAACGTATTATTAACGAGCCAACAGCTGCAGCTCTAGCATTTGGTTTAGATAAATTAGATCAAGAACAAAGAGTATTAGTTTACGATTTAGGAGGGGGAACATTTGACGTTTCTATCCTAGATTTAGCAGATGGTACATTTGAAGTATTATCAACTGCTGGAGATAATGAATTAGGTGGAGATGACTTTGATAAAGCCATTATGGATTATATTGTGGCGGAATTTAAAAAACAAGAAAGTATTGATTTAAGTACTGATAAAATGGCAATGCAACGTGTAAAAGAAGCTGCTGAAAAAGCTAAAAAGGATTTATCAGGTGTAATGCAAACACAAATTTCATTACCATTTATCTCAGCTGGTGCAAATGGTCCAGTTCATTTAGAAATGTCATTAACTAGAGCAAAATTTGATGAATTAACACGTGATTTAGTAGAAAGAACAGTACAACCAGTTAGACGTGCATTAAGTGATGCAAAAATGCAACCAAGTGATATTGATCAAGTACTTTTAGTTGGTGGTTCTACACGTATTCCAGCTGTACAAGAATCAGTACGTAAGGAATTAGGAAAAGAACCTAATAAATCTGTAAATCCAGATGAAGTAGTTTCAATGGGTGCTGCAATTCAAGGTGGAGTAATTGCAGGAGACGTAAAAGATATTGTATTGTTAGATGTAACACCATTATCATTAGGAATTGAAACAATGGGTGGAGTAATGACTGTTTTAATTGAAAGAAACACAACTATTCCAACTACAAAATCACAAATTTTCTCAACAGCAGCAGATAATCAACCTGCAGTAGATATCAATGTATTACAAGGTGAACGTTCAATGGCTAAAGATAATAAACAATTAGGTTTATTTAAATTAGATGGTATTGAACCTGCACCTAGAGGTGTTCCTCAAATTGAAGTAACATTTAACATTGATGTTAATGGGATTGTAAATGTTAAGGCAAAAGATATGAAGTCAAATAAGGAACAATCTATTACAATCCAAAATTCTACTGGATTAAGTGAAGATGAAATCGATAGAATGGTAAAAGAAGCAGAAGCAAATAAAGCTGATGATGAAAAGAAACGTAAAGAAGTAGAAACTAGAAATAAAGCTGAACAAATGATTAATGAAATCGATAAGGCACTTAATGAACATGGTGATAAAATTGATGATAATCAAAAAGCAGAAGCAAATAAATTAAAAGACGAATTAAAAACTGCATTAGATAATAATGATTTAGACACATTAGAAGCAAAAATGTCTGAATTAGAACAAATGGCTCAAGCAATGGCATCTTATGCTTATCAACAACAAGGAAATCCAACAGAACAAGGTAATAGTTCAGATGATGTTGTAGATGCAGATTTTGAAGAAAAGAAATAATATTTTAAAGCCAAGGGGATATAATTCCCTTGGCTAAAGATTATTAAGGAAGGTAAACTATGGCAAAAAGAGATTATTATGAAGTATTAGGGGTAAGTAAAGATGCTGATGCACAAACAATCAAGCGAGCATATCGAAAATTAGCTAAATTGTATCATCCAGATGTTAATAAAGAACCAGATGCAGAAGCAAAATTCAAAGAAGTTCAAGAAGCATATGATGTATTATCTGATGATAATAAAAAGGCTGCATATGATCGATATGGTCATAGTGCATTTGATCAAAATGGTGGTGGATTTGGTGGCTTCCAGGGAGGATTTAGTGGTTTTGAAGATGTAGATTTAGGAGATATTTTTAGTTCTTTTTTTGGTGGAGGTCAAAGTTCATCAAGGAGCCGTCGTACTGGACCTATGCAAGGACAAGATCGTTATATGCAGGTTCAAATTGACTTTATGGATGCAATTAAAGGAAAAAAAGTTGACTTAAAAGTAAATTATGACGAAAAATGTTCAAAATGTAATGGTACTGGGGCAAAATCTTCTAATGATTACGTAACATGTCCAAAATGTAATGGAAGTGGACAAATTAAAACGCAACAACGTACTGCATTTGGTACTTTTGTAAATCAAAGTGTTTGCCCAGATTGTGGCGGAACTGGTAAGGTAATCAAGGAAAAATGTACACAATGTCATGGCAAAGGATATACTAATAAAAACGTTACTGTGGAGTTAAATATACCAGCTGGTATTAATTCACATCAACAATTAAGAGTCGCAGGAAAAGGACATCGTGGAGTTAATGGTGGACCTAATGGTGATTTATATGTAGAAGTATTGGTTAAAGATCATCCTCATTTTTCACGTGATGACCGTAATATTTTAATCACAATTCCTATTTCTGCACCTAATGCAACAATAGGATGTGAGGTAGAAGTACCTACTCCTTATGGTGAAGTTTTATTAAAAATTCCAGAAGGAACACAACATGGAACTACATTTAGAATCAAAGGAAAAGGGGTAAAAGATTTAAGAAGTGATCATTATGGTGATGAATTAGTAAAGATTGAAATTAAAATTCCTTCTAAGATTTCTAAAGAAGAAAAAGAATTATATAAAAAGATTGTAGAAAAAGATTCAAAGAAAGATTCATTTTTTGATAGCTTTATAAAAGCATTTAAAAGATAAAAAAGAGGTTATAATTTATATTATAACCTCTTTTACTATTGATTATATAAAAAAAGAGATGATTACATCTCAAAATTTATAATAATTAAGCACCTTTTCTTAAAGTTTTTAGTGCTCTTGCAGAAATTCTTACTTTTTTTGGTTTACCATCAACAATGATAGTAGCTTTTTGTAAGTTAACATTCCATTTTCTTCTATTTGCATTTAATGCATGAGAACGTGTATTTCCTGACATTGGTCCTTTACCTGTTACTGGACATTTTCTTGACATTTTAATTACCCCCTTTTTTAGTGGCTATTTCATACCTATACATAGTATCATCATATCTTGTAAATTGCAAGTTAAAATAAGAAATTTAACAAAAATTTTTCCCTCCTGAATTGTAAAATGAAAGTGGAATTATAAATAAACTACAAATTAGTTCATAGATGCTTTGTTGTATTGTTGCAACTACTCGTTTGTTTTTTCAAACTGTGAACGATATAAAGTAGAATACATTCCATCTTTTTGTAATAATTCATCATGTGTACCTATTTCTACAATGTCTCCTTCGTTCATTACTAAAATAATATCTGCATTTTTAATTGTTGATAAACGGTGTGCAATAATAAAACATGTTCTACCACTCATTAAATTATCCATGCTTTGTTGGATTAACAATTCTGTTCGTGTATCTACTGAAGATGTTGCTTCATCTAATATTAATATTTTAGGATCTGTTAAAAATGCACGAGCGATGGTTAATAATTGTTTTTGTCCTTGTGAAATATTGCTTGAATCTTCATTAATTACTGTATCATATCCATGATCTAATGTGCTAATAAAATGATCTACATTTGCCATTTTTGTTGCATGATACAATTGTTCTTGAGTTGCATTAGGATTTCCATACATTACATTTTCTTTAATTGTTCCATTAAATAACCATGCATCTTGTAATACCATTCCAAATAAACTTCTTAGATCCTGACGTGTATAATCTTTAATATTATGTCCGTCAATACAAATTTCACCTGAATTAAGTTCATAGAAACGCATAAGTAGTTTTACAATTGTAGTTTTTCCAGCTCCAGTTGGTCCAACAATTGCGACTTTTTGTCCTGGTAAAACATTTAGACTAAAGTCTTTAATTATTATTTTATTTGGATCGTATCCAAATACAACATGAGAAAAATCTACACTTCCTTTAATCAATAACTTATTTTCATTATCTGCTATTTTTATAGGTTGTGGATTATCTTGTTCCATCTCTTCTTCATCCAAAAATTCAAATACGCGTTCTGATGCAGCTGCAGTTGATTGAAGAATATTCATGATTTGTGCAACTTGAGTAATCGGTTGATTAAATGATCGCACATATTGAATAAATGCTTGAATATCTCCAATAGAAATAGATTTTTTAAGTGCTAAATATCCACCTAATAAACAGACACCAACATAACCTAAATTTCCTATAAATACTGATAGAGGTTGCATTAAACTTGATAAAAATTGAGACTTCCATCCTGAATGATATAACGTGTCATTATATTGACTAAACGTTGATATTGCTTGTTTTTGTCTGTTATACGCTTGAATAATAACATGCCCACCATACATTTCTTCAATATGACCATTAAGATTACCTAGTGAAGCTTGTTGTTGTTTAAAATATTTTTGTGAATATTTAGTAACAAATGACATCATGAATGCAGATAATGGTAAAACAAGTCCAGCTAATAATGTCATTTTGACACTGATACTAATCATCATTACTAATATCCCTATTAACATTGTAATAGATGAAATAATTTGCGATAAACTTTGATTTAAAGTTTGTGCAATGACATCAATATCATTTGTAACTCTTGATAAAACTTCTCCATGTGTATTTTTATCAAAATACTTTAATGGTAATTTATTAATCTTAATAGATAATTCTTGACGTAACTTAAAAGCGATGTCTTGTGCAATCCCAGTCATCATATATCCTTGAATATATGAAAATACAGAACTAACTACATATAAAATAATCAATGTTTTTAAAATTTTTAAAATTTCATCAAATCGGATACCTCCGGTATTTGTTACTTTAGCCATAATACCAAGTGAAATTTCAGTTGTTGCTTTTCCTAATACCTTTGGTCCCATAATAAAAAATATAGTAGAAAAAACAGCAAATAATATTACAAGAAATATCTTTAAATAATAAGGTTTTAAATAAATAATTAATCTTTTAATTGTTCCTTTAAAATCTTTTGCTTTTTCTCCAGTTGTCTTTTGACGTCCCATAGATCGAGTTCTTCCATTAGTATTATTCATGATTTAATTCCTCCTTTGATAACTGAGATAAAGCAATATCTTGATATACATGACATGTCTTCATTAAATCTTGATGTTTTCCGATTCCAACGATTTTGCCTTCATTTAAAACTATAATCTGATCAGCATGCATAATAGAACTAATTCTTTGTCCAACTATAAGTACTGTACTTCTATCTTTTTTACATAATGTATTTAATGATTTTCTTAACTGTGCATCTGTTTTAAAATCAAGGGCAGAAAAGCTATCATCAAAAATATAGATTTCTGGTTTTTTTGCTAATGCTCTAGCAATAGAAAGTCTTTGTTTTTGACCTCCAGAAACATTTGTTCCTCCTTGAGCAATTACATGTTCGTATTTATCTTCTTTTAAATTGATAAACTCTTCAGCTCGTGCTATATTACAAATTTCTTTAATTTCATCATCACTGGCATTTTCATTACCATAACGAATATTAGCACTAATAGTACCTGAAAATAACATTCCAAGTTGAGGTACATAGCCAATTTTATCTCTTAAATCGTAACTACTAACCTCTCTTACATCTTTTCCATCAATAATTACATTTCCACAAGTTGCATCATAAAAACGAAGAATTAACTGTATAAGTGTAGATTTTCCTGATCCTGTACTACCAATAAATGCAGTAGTTGTCCCAGGTTTAGCAATGAATGAAATATTATTTAAAACAGGGACTTGAGCTCCTGGATACGTAAATGAAACATTTTTAAATTCTACTACTCCTCTTAGATTTTTATCAAATGGTTGAGGATTTTCTGGTTCATGAATTGAAATATCAATATTCAATATTTCATTAATTCTATTTGCTGCAACACTTGCTCTAGGAAGCATAATCATGACCATAGAAATCATAACAAATGACATAATGATTTGCATTGCATATTGCATAAATGCCATCATTTCTCCTATTTCTAATGTTCCTAGATCAATTTGTTTAGATCCAAACCAAATAATTAATAAGGTTACAGAATTCATAATTAACATCATGATTGGCATCATTGTACTCATAACACGATTAACAAATAAATTGATTTTTTTCATATCCTTGTTAGCAATATCAAATTTTTTTTCTGAATTTTTTTCTTTACCAAATGCACGAATCACTAACATACCAGACAAATTTTCTCTCATGACTAAATTCAATCGATCAATTAATTTTTGAATAATTTTAAATTTAGGTAATACCATTGCAAATGTAAATATTAAAACCATAAATACTAAAACAAGTACTAATGCAATAATCCATGCCATTGATTTTGCTGTATGCAAAACATTCATTAATGCGCCAATGCCTAAAATTGGTGCATATACTAATATACGCATTGCCATAATAAGAGCAGTTTGAATCTGTTGAACATCATTAGTAGTTCTAGTAATTAAAGAAGCTGTTGTAAATTTATTAAATTCATTAGTAGAAAAATGTTGTATTTTATTAAAAATATCAGATCTTATTTTTCTAGCCATACCAGCACCTATTTTAGAACCTATAAACCCAACTAAAATTGCAGATGAAGAACCAATAAGCGTAATCAGTAACATTATTAATCCTAGTTTTAGAATATAATTATTTTGCATATTATTCATATTTCTGCCTAATTTTGCATACTCCTCTTTGATTGTTGAATACGCTCCAAGCTGTGCAGTTGATTCTCCAATTGTATTCATTTTTTGTTCTGTCATACTGACGATACTATTAATTTGTGACTGAGACATACTATTTTCAATCATTGCTGAAGAAATATGATTTGTATCTAATCCCATACTATGACCATTTTGTAATAAACTAGAATAAATGAATAATGGTTTTAATAAAACTGACTCTAACTGTTTTTTATCTACATGTTGATTTAACACATATACATTAGAATTAATATTAGGGTATTTCTCTAAAATATCTTTTGTTAAACTCGCTTTATCTTTTAACGTATAAGAATCTTCTATCAGTTGCTTGTCACTATCGCTCATAAACAATTCAAGTGTCTGCATTGTATCTTGACTAGCTATATCCAAAACAGTACTTCCAACTCCTCCAGCTTGTACACCATTAGTAATAATCTTTGACATATAATCAGGTAATGCAAGCTCTGTTTGAGCCTGTATAAACAATAAAAAAACAAAAATTAAAATTACAGCTATATAAGAACTGATATATTTTTTACATAACTTAATCATAATATCCTCCTTTTAATTAATCTTTATATTTATTAATATTAGATTTCATTTTTTGAATAATCTTTTCTAAATTATCAAATTCCTCTTGATTAAAACCATCAAACACCATATTGCTAATATCTTTGATTACACAAGAACTTGTAATTAAATTTTCTTTTCCTAAGTTAGTAATTTGTACGAATTGTACACGCTTATCTGCCTTATCTACCTTTCGACTAATATAATTACATTTTTCTAGTCTTTGTAACCTAGGTGTTAAAGTAGCAGGCTTAATTTTCATTTTATTTGCGATTTCTTTTTGTGTCATTGGACCATATCTATTAATTACATGTAACAACATCGGTTGTTCACCAGTTGTATGAATATCTTTAAGGTGATATGAAACAATTTTCATCGTATCACATACAACTTCTGACAATTGCATAATACGTTTAGTATTTAAATCTTTATCCATTAAATCAACTCCTTATTAGTTAGTTTACTAATTAATTATATTTAGTATCCTAATAATTGTCAATCAAAATACTTTTAACTTATAATCAAGCAAACATTTGATTTTATATAAATTGTAAAATAAAGTGTCAGTATTGAATAAAAAAAATGCACCAGTTATAAACCGTGCTATGATATGTACCCCCTTTACTGGACAAAACAGCAAGGAGGGTATTTTTAATGCG
>JAHHSU010000010.1 GCA_020025035.1 Thomasclavelia sp.
AGAAAATGTCTAAGAAATGATATAATATTCCTGTTAACACAGGAGGAAAGACAATGAGGAAAATTTTACTTATGAAAATGGAAGCAATTTATACTTAAAAGTAACGAACAATTTAAATTTGATGTTATTAAACAACTTGTTGATAATAATGGTAATAAAAAACGTGCAACTATTCAATAATGAAAAATTTATTTTATTACCTAAAACTAATATAAAAAACGATATAATGCATAAATTCAAAAAGTTCAAAAATAAAATTATTAGCATCTACTAATATTCATGTTTGTAGATTTAGTTACAAAAAAAGCACCAATTTTATATTTAAAATTAATGCTTATATTAAAATAATAAATATTTTTAATTTAGGTTAATTACTCATACAAAAAATCTTCTCCCTTTTGGATTTCATGATATGACAAATTTGGAAAATCTTGTTGTCTTAATGCTTCATAAAGAACTAAGGCAACGCAGTTAGATACATTGAGACTTCTTGTTTTATTAGACATCGGTATTCTAATACACCTATTTAAATATTTCTTTAATAACTCCTTTGGAATTCCATCATGTTCATGACCAAATACAAAATAGAAATCAGTATCTTTTCTTGTATAATCAACACCACTATAAGGAATTTTACTATATCTTGTTGTAAAATAAAATTCACCACTATTTTGTTTTAAGAACTCCTCCCAATTTTCATATACATGCATTTTTAAATCTTTAATATAATCTAATCCAGCACGTTTCATTTTTTTATCATCTAATTCAAATCCTAAAGGTTTAATTAGATGTAGTGTTGTATTAGTAGCCACACAAGTTCGCATGATATTTCCTGTATTTTGTGGTATTGCTGGATTATATAAAACTATATGATTAGCCATGGCAATCCTCCTTTTTTATTTCATGAATATATTCCATTAATTTTTTAATTGCTTTTGCACGATGTGAATATAAATTCTTTTCTTCTAAGGTCATTTGTGCACTTGTTTTATGAAGAGGTGGATAATAAAAAATAGGATCATAACCAAAACCATTATTTCCCTCTATAGTAGAATGAATTTGACCTTCAAATGTTTCTTCAATTAGAATTGGTTGACAATTTGGAATAATAAGTGCAATTGCACACACAAATCTTGCATTTCTATTTTCTTTTTCTTTCATTAATTCTAATATGTGCTCATTTTTTATCTTGTATGGTGTATCTTTTCCTAAAAACCTAGAAGACTCAATCCCTGGTTTTCCATCTAATGCATCTATGACTAATCCTGAATCATCTGCCAATACTACTCCTCCAGTAATATTTGCAATCGTTTGTGCCTTTATAAAAGCATTTTCCTTAAATGAATGTCCGTTTTCTTCTATTATAAACGTATCATGAAGTACTTCTTGCATTGATACAACACGAATATCATAAGGCTCAAATATTTTTTTCATTTCATTAATCTTTCCTTCATTTGTTGAAGCAATAATTATTTCTTTCATATTTTCCTCCTTGTATACATATTTTAAATTTTTAACTGTATTAAGCATCATTTTTATATTAATTTATTCCTAGAACGAATCATTATTGTTGCAAGAATCCCACCAATAAAACCACCTAAGTGTCCATTAAATGAAATACTTTTAAAACAGACTGATAGAATAAACATAAAAATAATATTAGGTAATAAACTATGATAAATATGATGATACATACCATTCGATCGACGACCTAGCACCACAATTGATCCCATCATTCCAAATATGATTCCACTAATTCCTCCAGAGATAGTAAATCCACCAGTTCCAAAAAATAAATAAATAACGTAACCTAATAAATTAGTACATATTCCTGATACAATAATAATAAATAAATACTGTTTTTTAGTAAAAACTTGTTCCAAAAAACAACTAATATTTTTTAAAGCAATACAATTTAAAGTAATATGCAATAACCCAAAGTGTACAAAATTTGCAGTAATAAATCGCCAAAATTGATGCGTCATATTAACTAAAGCTGGACTAAATGCGCCTAAACGATAAGCATCATAAGCACTAAGTTGAATTCCATAAGCAAATAAGCCAAATGCATATACTACAACACAAATTAAAATAAGACTATAAGTAATCCAAAATCTTTTATATGTAGACATTTTTATACTCCTTTTATATGACGTTTACTATCAAATATGCTAGTGATAAATACGGAACAAAAGCTACTTTTTTTTGATGAATAAAAAATGAATGAATGATTGCAAGAATACACGATATCCATAAACAACATAATCCTTTATTCATTCCTAGATTAAATCCAATAATCAACAAGATATCAGCATCTCCATTTCCAAATGCATCATTAGTGGTAAAATGTTTATAAATAAAATTATAAAATTTTAAAAATAGAAACAATATAATCCCTGCAATAAAGTGATTAGACATAGAAGGTAAAAAAATCATATGAAATACTATAATCATAATCATAAATCCATATAATACCCTTGAAATCATAGATTGATAAAAAATATCTGTATAGCTTACTGAAATCAAAAATATGTACATGATATATGAGTTAATCATCCAAAGTGAAAAGCCGTATAAAATTACATGGAATAAGCCTACCATAATAAGCAATATTTCCATATCATAGGGAGTTAAAAAATAACTATTCTTACCATAAACCCTATACTCTTCATATTTAAGTAATCTTCCTAAACAAATTGCAAGCATTATTTTCTCCTCCATTTTAACATAAAATTAAAAAGATAGTATACATTTATATACTATCTTTTTAATGAATCTACTTATTAAACTTCATTTTTAGCCTTAAAATCTGTTTTAGCTAATTTCTCTAATGCATCTTGAGCAGCTTTTTGTTCAGCTCTTTTTTTACTAGTTCCTTTTCCTACACCTAAACACATATTATCCATTCTTACTGCCATTTCAAATACTGGCGCATTTGCTGGGCCTAATGTATTTAACAATTCATATACTACAGTTTTTCTTGTATCTGCCTGAATTAATTCTTGAAGTTTAGTTTTATAATCTGTAATATCTTCATAATCTAAATCATTTGCATGTTGATAAATTGTTTTTTGTAAAATTTTTCTTGCATATTCTGGACCAACATCTAAATACACTGCACCTATAAAAGATTCAAATACATTAGCTAATACTGAATCACGATCTCTACCACCATTTTTTTCTTCGCCAGCTCCTAAATATAAGACTTCTCCAATACCTAGCTCTCTTGCAAATCTTGCAAGTGATTCTTCACGAACTAATTTAGAACGATGTGTAGTCAGTTGTCCTTCAGATTCATTTTCAAAACGTTTAAACAAAAAATCAGAAACGAATAGTTGTAATACTGCATCTCCCATAAACTCTAATCTTTCATAATCATTCATTGCATGATTTTTTTCATTAGCATAAGATGCATGTGTAAATGCTTCTTTATAAATAGTTAAATTATTATAAGGTATTTGATGTTTATTTAAAAAATCAATTAATTTCACTTTGTAAACCTTCTTTCATTTTTTCAACTACATTAGTTTCAATCATTGTTTTAGTTAAAACTAGTGCATTATAAAATGCAATAGCATCACTTGAACCATGTGCCTTGATAATTGGACAATCAAATCCAATCATTAATGCTCCTCCAGCACTTCGATAATCAAAAATACCAGCTACCTTCTTCAATGATTTTTTTGCAATCAATGCCCCTAACTTTCCACTAATTGAAGACATCAAAGCATTTTTAGTGATTTTAGCAACTGTTTTAGCAGTTCCTTCTACTGTTTTTAAAGCAATATTACCACTAAATCCATCTGTTACTACAACATCAATATCTCCATTTAAGATATCTCTTCCTTCTACATTACCTACAAAATTCAGTGGAGATTTTTGTAATAACTGGTACGTTTCTTGATGCATTGCATCTCCTTTTTTATCCTCTGTGCCAATATTTAATAAAGCAACTTTAGGACATTGAATTCCTTTAATCATTTTAACATATGCATTTCCCATTATAGCAAATTGCAATAATTGTTCAGGTGTATTTGACGCATTAGCTCCAACATCTAACATACATACCCCTTTTTGATTTAAAGTAGGAATCGTTGCCATTAAGCACGATTTTTCCACCCCTTCTAAACGCTCAACAAATAACATACAACTTGCATAATAAACCCCAGTATTTCCACAAGACACTAATCCATCTACTTCATGATTTTTCACTAAATGAACTGCTTTAAACATACTAGACTCTTTTTTACGACGAATCGCTAATATACTTTGTGTCATATCCATTACTTCTCTTGCATCTACAATTTCTACTTGTAAATAAGAACGAAGTTCTTCTAATTCTTCTTCTTTTCCTACTACAGTTAATTCAATATTTGGAAAATCTAATATAAATTTATGAATAGCTTCAATTACTGGCTTTGCACCCTTGTCTCCACTCATAGCATCTATTGCAATCCTCATCATTTTCACCTCTGTTTATCTATTATAGCATATTAATCTAAATATGTATCATCCGTTTCTATTTTATTTTCTAACATCTTTTTAATATGATAATATTTTGAATCCTCTATATGACTCATCAATGCTAATGCATCGTTTTTAGCAATCATTAAAATATTAAAATCCTTCATTATATCTGCTATTAAAAAATTTGGAATACCACTTTGCTTTTGTCCTAAAATATCTCCAGGACCACGTATTTGTAAGTCATACTCAGATATTTCAAACCCATCACTATGATTTTCTAAAAATGCTAATCTTTGACTTGCTTGATGATTTCCTGATGAATCTAGTAAATAACAATATCCTTGCTTTAATGATCTTCCTACTCTACCACGTAATTGATGTAACTGACTAAGTCCAAAACGTTGTGCATCATAGATTACAATCATATTGGCATTTTCTACATCGACTCCTACTTCAATTACTGTAGTGCATACAATAATATCAATTTTATGTTCTAAAAATTGTTGCATTACACTATTTTTTTGTTCTTCATCCATTTTTCCATGTAATAATCCAATCCTAAAACGATCTTGATAGTGTTTTTCCATTGCATGATACACATCTATAACATTTGTTACATTAGATAATGCATCACTTTTTTCTACTAATGGACAAACTACATAACATTGTCCTCCTTGCTCTAAATAGTCTTCAAATGACTTTAAAATAGGTTTCATACTATTAGTCAATACTACTTTAGTAATTGTTTCAAGTCGATTAGATGGCTTCGTTTTAATTGTCGAAACATCTTTATCACCATGTAAAATCATAGCAAGTGTTCTTGGAATTGGAGTTGCAGACATGGTAAGTATATCTACATGTCTTCCTTTTTCAAACAACCTCTTTCTTTGATTTACACCAAATCGATGTTGTTCATCAGTAATGACTAACCCCAATTTAAAAAAGTGAACATGTTCTTGAATTAATGCATGAGTACCTACAACTAAATCAATTTGATTAGCTGCAATATCTTCTTGTACTTGTCTTTTTTGACTAGCACTTAATCCCCCTTTTAATAATCCTATCTTCATTCCAGTATGCTCTAATAACTTACAAAGTGTTCGATAATGTTGATTAGCTAATATCTCTGTAGGAGCCATCAATGCACTTTGATACCCAGCTAAAAAATTAGCATAAATTGCAATACTTGCTACAACTGTTTTTCCACTTCCAACATCTCCTTGTACTAATCGATCCATCATAATAGGATGACTTAAATCTTCTAATATTTCATAACTAGCTTTAATTTGATCTACTGTTAAAGCAAACGGCAATGAATCTTTATATTTTTGGATTAGTTCATTATCAAAATTTTTAGATATCCCTACATTATCTTGATGATGGTATTTTTTCATATATAAAAGCGTTAATTGAAATTTAAAAAATTCTTCATATTTTAAATATTTAATCGCTTGTTTTAATTCATGTTTAGAGGTTGGAAAATGTATTGTTGTAAGCGCATCTTTTAATAAAATAAGTTGATGTTGTTGAATATATTCATAAGGAATAAAATCAATAAGGTGAGGCATTAAATAATTTAATGCTTTTTGAATATCACTACTAATCACCTTACTAGTAATTCCTTTTTTTAACGAATATATAGGATAAATTCCTTGTATTGTAGATAACGCTTCTAATTTTATATCACTAGCTACAATATTTGATCCTTTACGTTTACCAATAATCGTTATATTTTGTCCAACTATTAATTTTGATTTTAAAAATTGACGATTAAATATCGTAACTGGATAATGTTTATTATCATATTCTACTGTAAAATACATTCTTGTTAAGTTTTTTCGAATAAAAAAAATTTTAGGTTCTTCTATAATTGTAGCTTCAATAATAACTTTTTCATTATCAAAAGTGGGAACCATCATTTCATATCGAACTGGGTAAAATCGAACTAAATCTTCAATACTATAAACTCCCATTGAATGATAAATTTCTATTCGTTTTTCACTTATTTTTATTTTACTTAATTCAGTTGCCATCCCCTTCACCTACCATACATAGTATACCATAGTGTATTTAAAAGTGTAGTAAACATACTACACTTTTATGATTAATTACATTATTCAAATCAATATTTATCAAGTTTACAATTGATTTATAGCCTGTATTTTATATCACTTTTAACTTTTCTTAAACATAATCTTTCAATCAAGTAATTTATTCATCCATAAAATCATATGGTGATATTTGTTTACCTTCCAATACCATACGTTGTTTTAAATAAGTCATACGCTTATGTTGATGAGTATTATGTATTCCTTTTTGGAATGCTTCTATTTCACCTATTAAAAATAAAGATTGTTTTGCCCGAGTGATTCCAGTATATAAAATGTTCTTTTTAAGCATAATATGATAATCTTTTAATACTGGCATTATAACTATTTTGAATTCACTACCTTGAGCTTTATGAATACTCATGCAATAAGCTAACGTAATTTGATTTAATTCATTTAATGGATACTGTACTTCTACTCCTTCATAATCTACAATTACAAAATCTGATAGATACGTAAAATTATCCTTTAATATAATTTTAGTAATAATTCCAATATCCCCATTAAATACATTATCTTCTACACGATTTTTTAGTTGTAGTACCTTATCTCCTTCTCTAAATATTCTTTGTCCATGAGTAATTTGTACTTTCTTTTTTGTTGGAGGGTTTAATACATCTTGTAACATCGAATTAATCGCATCAATTCCTGCAATTCCTTGATACATTGGAGCTAATACTTGTAAATCATAATAATGATATCCTTCATTTATTGCTTTTAACACAATTTTCTTTACCATTTCTAAAACATGGATATTTTGACACTCAATAAAGTTGATATCACTATAATCATCAAAAATTATTTTATCTATCAACTTATCATTTGCAATATCATGAGCCAACTTTACAATACCTGAAGTTTGTTTTTGGCGAAATATATGATCTAGACTAACTTGATGAATCTTATCCATTTCTAACATATCTTGCAATACATTTCCAGGTAAAACTGAAGGTAACTGCTTAGAATCCCCAATAATTAAAATTTTCTTTACAAGACGACTTGCCTTTAACAAATAATGAAATAAAACTGTATCTACCATTGAAAATTCATCAATGACTAGTAAATCAACAGCTAAAGGAGAATCTTCATTTACCATAAATTCGTTTTTTGAAATATCCCATCTTAACAATCGATGAATTGTATGAGCTTCTAAACCAGTTAATTCGCTAAGTCTTTTTGCTGCACGACCAGTTGGTGCTACTAATGCAATTTTTGTTGTACTTTCATATTTTCTATACACCTCAATAGCAGCCTTAACAATTGTAGATTTTCCAGTTCCTGGACCTCCTGTTAAAATCATTATTGGATATTTCATAAAATCCATAATAGCTTTTTTTTGTTTTGTTGCAAATTGAATATGATCTTTTTCTTGAATAAATTGAATCATTTCTTCTATTTGTTGAGATGTATTTTCTTCTACAAAAAGACTATTAAAATAAGTTAACTTTGAAACAATTCCATTTTCTGCTTCTTCATATACATAACTAAATACCATATCTTCTTTTAAATAAATTCGATTTTGTTTAACTAATAAATCAATACATTCTCCAATCAAATTTTGATCTAAACGACGATCTGCAATATTAATTTTTTTAATTAACTGATCAAATAAAAGATAAGTATCTCCCGTTTGATAGCAACATTCTTTGATAGTATATTCAATCAATGCTTTTACTCGATTAATATCATCATAGTCAACTCCTAAAGACATAGCAAATTGATCTACTGTTTTAAAACGCATATTTTCAATATCATCTAACATACAATAAGGATTTTCTTGAATCATTTCATAGGCATTTTCTTGATAAGTAGCCATTACTTTTTCTACAATGCTCATATGTAATCCATGTTGCAATAAAAAAGTAGCTATCTCATGATTACCTTCAACATTTAATTGTTCATAAATTTGTTCTTTTTTTGTAGGAGTAATCCCTGGAACTTTATCTAAACAATCTTTATCTGCAACAATTTTTTCTAAAGCATCTTCTCCTAATGTCTCTACAATACGATTAGCTAAAACTTTTCCAATCCCTTTAAATATTGAACTGGATAAATATTTCACTACTTCATTATGTCCTGTAACTAGTAATTCATGATAACAAATAAATTTAAATTGTCTTCCGTATTTAGGATGAATGACATAGTCACCATCGAATTGGTATAGTTTTTCTTCCTGAAAATCTAGCATTTGTCCAGTTATAACAATAAGTTTTCCATCATCTTTAGACTCTACTAATGCTACTATATATTTATTTTGCTCATTATAAAACCTAACATCTACAATTTTCCCAATAATTGATTCCATCTTACAAATACGTTAATTCCTTTCCATTTTTAAATACCTTATCAATAATTCCTCCCCCAAGACATACATCTCCTAAATAAAATACAGCTGCTTGGCCTGGAGTGACGGCTTTAATAGGTTGTTTAAACTCCACAAAAATTTGTGAATCTCCTTTAAACTCAATCATAACAGGATGATCTACTTGGCGGTATCTAAATTTCGCATTACATTCCATTTTACCAGTAAATTTTGTATTTGAAATCCAATTTACCTCATTTACTAATGTAGCAGTTGACATTAGCCACTCATTTTGATCAGATTGACAGACATACAAAATATTCCTATCATATTCTTTTCCAACTACAAACCATGCCTCACCTGGTCCACCAATGTTTAGTCCCTTACGTTGCCCAATTGTATAATACATAATTCCTTGATGAATCCCAACTTCTTGATTTGTTTCAATGTCTACCATTTTTCCTACTTTTGCAGGAATATAATTTTGTAAAAAATCTTTAAAATTACGTTCTCCTATAAAACAAATACCTGTACTATCTTTTTTATTTGCTACTGGCAAATTTAACTCTTGTGCTATTTTTCTTACTTCTTTTTTCTCTAATTGACCTAATGGAAATAATGTAGCCTGTAATTGTGTTTGAGACAACTGACAAAGAAAATAAGTTTGATCCTTACTAGTATCTATCCCTTTTAACATCAATGATTGGCCATCATCTTGATGAATAACTCTTGCATAATGTCCTGTTGCAATGTAATCAGCTCCAATAGAAAAAGCATAATCTAAAAATGCTTTGAATTTAATATGCTTATTACATAATATATCAGGATTTGGTGTTCTACCTTTTTGATATTCCTCTAAAAAATAAGTAAATACATAATCCCAATACTCTTTAATAAAGTCTACTCTTCTTATTTCAATTCCTAAACATTCTGCTACTTTTTTTGCGTCTTTATAATCTTCTTCTTGAGGACAATAAGGAAGATCACTAGTAGGATTGCCTAAAATATCATTATTTAGCTGACTATCCCAATTTCGCATAAATACGCCAATTACTTCATATCCTTGTTGTTTTAATAAATAAGCACTTACAGCAGAATCTACTCCACCACTAAGTCCAACTACTACTTTTTTTTTCATATTTCCCCCTACGGTTACTAAATTGCCCAATGACCATCTTGAAAGATTGTTACTTCTTCATTATCAATTGTTGTTCCTACAATATTTAAATCTTTACTTCCAATCATAAAATCTACATGATTTAAGGAACAATTACATTCTATCTTATCAAATTGTTCATCATTATAATTTTCAAATCCTTCAATTCCTTCTTTAATACCATCACCTAATGCTAAATGGCATGACGCGTTTTCATCAAACAATGTATTATAAAATAAGATTCCAGTTTGGCGAATTGGTGAATCATAGGATACCAATGCTACTTCACCTAAATAAGCACTTCCAGTATCCATGCTAATCATTTTTTCAAGAATTTCTTGCCCTTTTCTAGCTTCACATTTTACAACTTTTCCTTTTTCAAAATATAAAGTGAAATCTTCAATCAATGCCCCTTGATAAGATAAAGGCATTGTAGAAACTACTTTTCCTTCTGTTTTATATTTTTTAGGTAAAGCAAATACTTCTTCAGTTGGCATATTTGCCATAAACATACAACCATTTAGCGTACGTTCATGTGCATTTAACCATTTAAACTTAGGATCTAATTCAATCACTAAATCAGTACCTGCTTTATTAGTATAATGTAATTTTTTGAATTGGTAATGATTCATTCGATCACTTTTTTCTTTTAAATATGCAATATGTTGTTGCCAATTTAGTAATACATCACCATCTAATCTTGCACACTGAATAATAGCTTCCCATAATTTTTGAACAGAATTTTCTTCATTTGGAAACACCTTTTTAGCCCAACTTAATGATGGTAAGGCAATAATTGTCCATTGGTACTTCCCTTGCCTATTATCAATATAAGGTTTAAATACATTGTATCGATTAACTCTTGCATTTTCTACTTTTTGATAATCAATTCCTTCAAATGCATTTGGATCACTATCCATAATATGAATCATACAAGGTAAAATTTCTGTTTCCTCACGTGCTTTTTCTTCTTCCCATGTACTAACTTTAGATAAAGTTTCTTCACTTTGGTATATACGATGTAATTTAGTAATAGCATCACTTTGCCATTCTACCACTACTTTTTTAGCCCCAGCAAGGTATGCTTGTTCAACAACCTTTTCAACAAACTCCTCAGTACGCGTAGATGCTCTAATAATTACCTCTTGTCCTACTTGGACATTGACACCTACTTTCACTGCTAATTTTGCGTAATTTTGATATATTTGCTCATTCATCTTATTCCCTCCTTATCATTACTAAATGAATTATACCTTATTTTTTTTTATTATTTCAATATTTCCTGTTTAATTTTAGAAAGCTTTTTAGGCATTGGTGCTACAATTTCTACATCTTGAAGATATTTTAATTCTCCAATTGGTTTTACAAATTTAATTTTGTAGGCATGTAAAAATTGGTGGTTTAAATGATACTCTTTTTTAATCATTTTATTACAGTTAAAATCACCATATTTACTATCTCCAATAACTGGATGACCAATACTTGCCATATGTACACGAATTTGATGAGTTCTTCCAGTAATAATTTTAACTTCCAACAATGAATAATGTGGATTACTTCTAATAGTATGTGTAAAAGTATGCATCATTTTTGCACCTGTAACTTCTTTAGATACTAATTTCATTTTTCCTAAATGCTCATCTTTTTGTACATATCCAATTAAATCTAAATCTTTTTCCACTTTACCAACTACAATAGTATGATATGTTTTTTCAATACAATGCCTTAATTTCATCATTTCATTTAACCTTTGTAAAGCAATAAAACTTTTACCAAAGACGACAATTCCACTTGTATTACGATCAAGTCGATGTACAGGTCCTGGAATAAAGGTGTTTTCTAAGCTATGGTCATATTCACCTTTATGGTATAAATAACTTAACACTTCATTTGATAATGTATGAATAGATTCATTTTGATCTTCATGTACGAGTAATCCTATTGGCTTATTCACTACTAAAATATGTTCATCTTCGTACAATACATCAAAGGTAGGATTTAAATCATATATATTTTTTTTAGATGCATATTCTTGAAACTTATCTTCATATAAAAACAATATGATTTCATCTTGTAATTGTAATATGTAATTCTCACTCACTTTAGCCCCATTTACCTTGACGTCTTTTTTTCGTATCATTTTGTAAATCAAGCTTTTAGGAGCATTAGGTAAATATTTTATTAAAAATTTATCAATTCGTTGATGATAATTAGAATAATCTACTATTATTTTTTTCATGATATTCCCTACTTTCTATCGTGCTATCTTTATAACACTTTATAAAACATTCTATGAATCTTCTACCAATAATGAAGTAAAAAGTATAATCTATTGATTATACTTTTTCAAAACGATCTACATCTACCACAAAAATAATTGCTCCTCCAGTATTTGGTAAAACTTTAAGACCATCATATAATTCATGTATATTCTCTTCTACTTCTACACGTTTTTTTGCTGTCATTTCAATAATTTTCATTGCTTCATCTACTTGATGATCATCAGTTCCAAGTAAAAATGTTACATTTCCTTTTTTAAGCAAACTTCCAGTGGTTGCTAATCTTGTCATATAAAATCCTGATTTTGTAAGTGCACTAGATACATGCGTTGCATCTTCTTTACTTACAATACTGATGATTAATTTCATGGTATACCCCTCCATTTACAAAATGATTATAGCATTTTTTGAATATCATTACTATCGTATTGTCTAATTTTTGATACATATGTTATATTATATAGTAATATATGCATTAGGAGGAAATGATTATGCTAACATTTATCATATTATTAGACTGTATATCTATTCTTTCCATCATCTTTTTAGAAAGAAAAAAACCAGTTGAGGCTTTGGCATGGATTTTAGTAGTTTCCTTTTTACCTATTATTGGAGTCTTATTATATATCTTTTTAGGTGATACTATTAGTTTAAAATTCCAATTTAAGGTGTATAAAAAGAAAGACCTAGAATCACATATGGAAAAATTTATTCAAAAACAAAAAGAAATCACAGCATGCCAAGACACTCCAAATATTCAAGAAGGTTACCAAAATATATTAAAAATGATGATGAATCAAAATAATAGTTCCTATACAACAAATAATAAAGTTGAAATCATTACAGATGGTTATCAATATAAAAATCAATTATTCCATGATATCAAAAATGCAAAAAAAAGCATATGTGTTTCTTATTACATTATTTCCAATAATCCTATGGGACATGAGTTTATGGAATTACTAATTGAAAAAGCAAAAGAAGGTGTAGAAGTAAGACTCATTTACGATTTTATTGGTACATTTTTTATGCATTATATAAATCGTTATTATCTTAAAGAATTAAAAAAAGCAGGTGGTAAAGTATTACGATTCTTGCCTTCTTTTTGGAGTTCCATTTTTACTATTAATTATAGATACCATCGTAAAATTGTTATCATTGATACTAAAATTGCATACACTGGAGGATTTAATATCGGTGATGAGTATTTAAGCCTACGTAAATCCTGTACACCATGGCGTGATACACAAATCAAAATAGAAGGAAATGCAGTATATGACTTACAAGTAAAATACATTCAAGACTATGAATATGTACGTTCATTATCTAAAAACTATCCAGAAGAAGATTACCAACATTTATTTGAACATATGCATGCTGTTGCTCCTGGTAATGTCTGTCTTCAATTTGTTGAATGTGGACCAGAATACATTCAAGAGGAAATCAAGGATGCTTATATTAAAATGATAAATACTGCTTCTAAATATATATATATTCAAACTCCCTATTTTATTCCAGATGAATCTATTATGACTGCTTTAAGATTAGCCATTAATTCAGGAGTAGATGTTAAAATTATGATACCAGGTATTCCAGATAAAAGCAGTGTCTATCTAGCTTCTTTATCATTTGTTTATGACTTACTAGAATTAGGTATTGAAGTATATACTTATAATGGATTTATTCACGCTAAAAATATTATTATTGATGATTATGTTGCTTCAATTGGCTCTACTAATATTGATGTAAGAAGTTTTGCGTTAAATTTTGAGTTAAATTCTTTTATCTTTGATAAAGAGACTGTAACACATAACAAAGAGTTATTCTTTAAAGATATTCAAAACTCTTCAAGATATACGATTGAAAAATACAAAAATAGACCAACAATTTCACGTATAGGAAGTCATATTTTACGACTATTTTCTACCATCATGTAAAGGAGAAAAAATAAATGATTGCACCTACTTTAGTATTATGGTATCAACAAAATAAAAGAGATTTACCATGGCGACATACTACAAATCCATATTTAATATGGATTAGCGAAATTATGTTACAACAAACAAAAGTTGAAACTGTTATTCCTTACTATATTCGTTTTATTAATCGTTTTCCTACTGTAGAAGATCTTGCAAATGCTTCTTTAGAAGAGGTATACCAACATTTTCAAGGATTAGGATATTATTCAAGAGCTAAAAATTTGCATAGTGCTGCCATACAAATTGTTAATGATTATCATGGACATTTTCCTACCTTTGCAAAAGAATTACTAAAACTAAAAGGAATTGGTCCATATACATCCTGTGCAATTAGTTCGATATCATTTTTAGAACCTGTTAGTGCAATTGATGGTAATGCAATGCGTATCATCACTCGTACTCATTTATTACTAGATAATATTGCCTTACCTGCAACTATTAAAAAAATAAAAACCATAGCAGACCGTTTAATTCAAACTGTAAATCCAAGCGATTTTAATCAAGCAATGATGGATTTAGGAGCAACAATTTGTACCCCTAAAAAACCAAACTGTAAAATTTGTCCCATTCAAAAATATTGTAAAGCATATCAAACTAACCAACAACATCTTCTTCCTATCAATATTAAGAAGAAATACCATCAAGAAATACATTTTGTCACTGGAATCATTATCTATCAAGAAAAAATGATGTTTATTAAAAAAGAAAATGGATTACTTGCAAATCTTTATCATTTAATACAATATCAAGTACAAACACCCGATGAGTTTATTCAATATTTTTACCAAGAATATAAATTACATCTAACATTAATTTCTAAAGAAAAAGATGTAAAACACATCTTTACTCATCGTATATGGCATATGCATCCTTATGTATTTCAATTACAAGAACCAACTACAAATTTATATACTAAAAAACAAATCAATAATATTCCTATCTCTACGGCACATCGTAAAATATTAGATCTATATAACCAAAAACACTGATGCAAATAAGTGCATCAGTGTTTTTAAATTACAAAATTCCACATATGACTACTAAAAGTATAAATAAAACAAGAATTAAAGTAAATGAATCACAATTTGCTAACATATTTATCCCTCCTGTTAGTTAATCTTACATACATAATGAACCAATAATAATTAATAATATAAATAATACTAATACTAATACAAAAGGATTACGTTCCTTTGGGCATGTACATCCATTGCATGGGCATCCATCCATTTGTTCTCACCTCTATTCTTACTATATCTTATGGGAAATTTTAAAATCATTTTGTGTTTTTACCTATTTTATTGAAATAAACCAAAAAAAGAGATATAATATCAACGAAACTATCAAGGAGGATATTATGAAAATTAGTAAATTAATGAGTGTATCTCTTGCATCTATGATATTATTAACAGGATGTTCAAGTGAGATAAAACCTAAAATTGTTGATGACAAATACGTATTATCATCAATAGATGGTACTAACTATTTTGCAGACGATGTGTATAACGACTTATTAAATGCACCTAATGCAGCAGGTAATTTATACCAAATTTTTTTAAAACAACTTTTTAAAAAAGAACAGCCAGTAACACCTGAAATGGAAAAAGAAGCAGATGTTATGATTAAAGAAGTCAAATCAAACTTTTCTGGAAAAGATAAGGATTTAAAAGAACAACTAAAACAATCAGGATACACTGATTTAGAAAGTTATAAAAATGCATATATAGAATATTTACAATATTCTGCATTTGTAGATCAATACATTACAGATCATTTTGAAGAATTATTTGAAAGATATTATAATTCTACAAATCCACGATATGTAAGTCATATTCTAGTAAAAATGGAAGATCCAGATCATCCTACTGAAGAAGAACAAGCAAAATTAGACCAAGTACAAGCAGAACTTGCTTCAGGGAAAGATTTTGCAGAAGTAGCAAAAGAATTATCTGATGATGGTTCGGCTAAAGATGGCGGAAATTTAGGTTTATGTGACAAAAACACAAATTTTGTTCCAGAATTTAAAGATGAAATGATGAAACTAAAAGAAGGAGAAGTAAGTGGTCCTGTAAAATCACAATATGGTTACCATATTATTAAAGTAACAAGTACTTCAAAAGATCAAATGAAAGAAGATTTAAATAAACCAAATTCTGCACTTCGAAATTGGGCATCAGATACTTATTTTGATAAATACCTAGAATTTGAAATTTATAATTCTTATGATATTACCTATTATGATGAACATATTAAAGAATTAGTAGAAAATTATGTCACAAAAGCACTAGAAGAAGGTCAAAAAGCGGAAGCTGCTGCTCAAAATCAAGAATAGGAGAAATAAATATGAAAAAATTAATTGCATTACTAAGTCTAGTACTTGTGATAACTGGATGTAGCAGTTCAAAGGAATCCACATCATTTATTACAAAAGTATCTAGTAGCGATGAAGCTATCGCAAATGTAGCTGGAGAAGATGTATCAAAACAAACTGTTTATGAACAACTTGTTGATGCTGTTGGTGCTAATAAAATTGTGGAAAAAGCTTTACAAGATATTGCTGCAATTGTTATTACTGATCAAGAAGCTGTAGACACAAAAGTTCAAGAAACAGTTGATAATTACAAAAACATGCTACAAGATGAAGCTCAATTAAATGAATATTTAAAAAATCAAGGTTATTCTTCACTTGAAGAATTAAAAGAAAAACAATTGATTCCTAATACTAAGGTATCATTATTAATTGAAAAATATATTAATGATAATTTCCCTGTATTAAGTGCAGAATATGCATACTCTTATATTAAAACTTTCAGTTTAGATTCTGGAAGTGATGCTGCAGATTTAATCACTAAAATCAATAATGGTGAAATTACTTTTGAAGATGCTGCTAAAGAAAACACAGGATCTGATGTTGAAGGTCAACTATGTTATATAGATGATACTTCATTAGATAAAAACATTGTTGCAAAAGCTAAAGAGTTTGTACAATCAGGAATTTATGGTACACCTATTACTACAACTGATGGAAAGTATGCAATTGTTAAAATTGTAGATGTAGATAGAGAAGCACATAAAGATGAAATTATTAAAAGCTTAACTCAAAATCAAAAAGTATCACAACAAGCACAAGCTTACTATTTAAATGAATACAAATTTGAAGTAGATGAACCTTCATTAAAAAAACGTATTCAAGCATTTAACGAATATATATTTAAAAAATAAGGGAATATCCCTTATTTTTGTTCATTGGAGGAAATAATATGTCAAATTGTTTATTTTGTAAAATTGCACGACACGAAATTGAAAGTAATATCCTATATGAAGATGAAACATGTATAGCTTTTTTAGATATCTCTCAAGCTACTTATGGTCATACATTAGTCATTTCCAAACAACACTATACAAATATTTTAGATGTAGACAAACAAACACTTACTAGTATGATGGAAGTTGTTCAAAAATTAGCAAAATACATCCAAGTACAACTAGATGCAAAAGGAGTTAATATTTTAACCAATGCAAATAAAAGTGCTGGACAAACTGTAATGCATTTTCATATTCATATTATTCCTAGATATAATGATGATGATGGGTTTAATACAACTTTTACTACTCATCAATATAATTTAGATGAAATTAAACATAAATTAGCATTCAAATAAAATAAAAGAAGATTACATAATAGTATTGTAATCTTCTTTTATGATTTATTGATTGATCCACTCTTCATTATGTGGATCTTTTTTCCATGCTTTTAATTTATTTAAATCATTTTCATGAATATACTGATTTTCTAATGCAACCTGAATTAATGTTTCGTAATCTGTTAATGTGATATAATCACAATTTACCTCTTTAAAATTACGTGTTGCATCTAAAAGCCCATATGTAAAAATTGCAACTAACCCAATAACTTCACATCCTGCTTGACGCAATGCTTCTACACATTCAATAGAACTACCACCTGTAGAAATTAAATCTTCTACTACTACTACTTTCATTCCAGGCTTAATAATTCCTTCGATTTGATTATTACGTCCATGTTTTTTTGCTCCTCCACGTACATATCCCATTGGTAGTCCTAACAACTCAGCAGTTAATGCTGCATGTGCAATACCAGCAGTTGCAGTCCCCATTAAACATTCTGCTTCAGGATAACGTTCTTTAATTAATGATGCAAGACCTTTTTCTATATCGCTTCTAACATTTGGATAAGAAAGTGTAAGGCGATTATCACAATAAATTGGTGACTGAATTCCTGATGCCCATGTAAATGGTTGGTTAGGTCTTAAAAATACTGCTTGAATATCTAATAAATGTTTTGCAATTAATTTTTCCATTTTTATTCTCCTTGAAATTGTTTTAATACTTCATGATAAGTTGCAACTGGATTACTAGATTTAGTAATTGTACGTCCAACAACAATATATGAAGAAGTCATTTCCCTTGCCATTTTTGGTGTTGTTACACGTTTTTGATCATCTTTTCGATCTGATTCTAATCGAATTCCAGGAGTAACTGTAATAAAATCTTTCCCTAATTGTTCATGTACAATTTTTGATTCCAATGGAGAACATACAATTCCATCTAATCCTGCTTCCTTAGCATTTTTTGCCCATGAAACTACAACATCTTCTAATTTTTGATGAATCATTAATTCCTCTTCTAAAACTTCTTGATCTAACGATGTTAAACAAGTAACCGCAATACATTGAGGACGTTGACTAGATATTTTTCCTTCTTCTAATCCTTCTATAGCTGCTTTCATCATTGCAATTGAACCAGATGCATGAACATTGACCATATTTACTCCTAGTTTAGACAATTGTATCATAGCACTTTTTACAGTATTTGGGATATCATGCAATTTTAAATCAAGAAAGACTTGATGCCCCATTTGAATAATTTTAGCTACTATTTCATTACCTAATCCATAATACAATTCCATACCGATTTTTAAATATAATTTTTCATTAGAAAACTGGTCCAAAAATGCAAATACTTCTTCTTTTGTTTGAAAATCTAATGCTATTATTACTTTACTATTCATACTGATGACTCCTTCCAATAATTGATGATAACTGGTCAATGCCAAGTTCATCCATTAGTTGAGGTAATTCTTCTATAATTTCTTGACACACATATGGATTTACTAAATTAGCACTACCTATAGCAACTGCACTTGCTCCTGCACTCATCATTTCAATGACATCTTTTGCATTACTTACTCCACCCATTCCAATAATTGGAATGTTTACTGTACGATATACTTGATAAATCATTCTTAATGCCACAGGATAAATTGCTGGTCCAGAATAACCGGCTATCTTATTTGCAATAATTGGTTTACCTGTTTTTAAATCAAAACGCATTCCAATTAATGTATTAATCATAGTAATCCCATCAGCTCCTGCTTCTTCTACAGCTTTAGCCATTTGACATATATTTGTTACATTTGGAGACAACTTAACATATACTGGTACTTTAGAAACTTCTTTAACTGCTTTTGTTAATTGTGCTGCCATATTAGGATCAGTGCCAAATTGTATTCCACCTTCTTTAACATTTGGACATGAGATATTTAATTCGATTGCTCCTACCATCTCATGAGTAGATATTTTTTTTGCACATGCTACATAATCTTCTAGACAACTTCCAGCAACATTAGCAATCACCTTAGAATGATATACCTTTTTTAATTTTTCTAATTCTACATTCATTACTGTATCTACACCTGGATTTTGCAAACCAATTGCATTTAAAATTCCCATTGGCCCTTCTGCAATACGTGGTAAACAATTACCATATCGTGGTTCAATTGTAGTTCCTTTAAGCATAATGCTTCCTAAACAATTAATATCATAAAACTGTGAAAACTCATAGCCAAATCCATACGTACCACTTGCAGGAATAATTGGATTTTTTAATGATAATCCAGGTAAATGAATGGCAAGTCTATTCATTGATGATCACCTCTTTTGAACTTAATACTGGTCCTTCTACACATATTCGTTTATATGGTGCAGTTTTTACTTTACAAGAACACCCCATACATGCTCCAAATCCACATCCCATACGTGCTTCAAATGATAAAAAACCATTTTCACAGTCAAATTTTACTAAAGCATCTAACATTTTTTCAGGACCACATGCATAATAATAATCGTAATCTATATTTAAACTTTGAATCACTTCTACAACATTTCCTTTAGACCCATAACTACCATCCATTGTACATATATGTGTTGTACCCAATTGTTTAAACTTTTCTTCATAAAATACATCTAATTTAGTATTAAATCCTAATACAATTTCTACTTTTGTTCCTTGTGCTACATATTTTTTAGCAAGATTATACATTGGTGGAACTCCAACTCCACCACCAACTATTAACACTTTTTTTACATTTTCTACTGTAAATCCATTTCCTAATCCTACTAAAACATCCAATTTTTCTTTTTCTTGCATTGATGATAGCTTACGTGTTCCTGTACCTACTACTTTATAAGCTAAAGTAATAGATGAATCGTCATAATCATGAATAGACATTGGTCTTCTTAAATATAAATCATCTATTTGAATATTGATGAATTGTCCAGGATTTTGAATACATCCTACAATATCTCCTTTTAAAATCATTTGATATACATCTTTTGCAATTTGTTTATTTGATGCAATCTCCATTATTACTCTTTTACTCATTTTTCTCTCCTAAAATTGATACAATTTCCCATCAATCATACTATATTTTATTTTTCCAAAACAACGATATCCAATAAATGGTGTATTTTTTGATAACGATACAATATCTTCTTCTTGAATGATAAATTCTTCCTCTAAATCATGAACACATAAATTTGCTTTTTGACCAATTTTCAAATCAGTATCTAATCCTACAACTTTTCCTGGATTAACTGTTAAAGCTAATAACACTGTCTTTAAAGGAACTAAGTTAGTTTTTACTAAATAAGTATAAATTAATGCAAAACAATGTTGTAATCCTATAATTCCAAAGGGAGCTTGATCAATTCCTTTTATTTTTTCATTCTTTGCATGTGGAGCATGATCGGTTGCAATTACTGATAATGTCCCATCATTTAATCCTTGAATAAGTGCTTTTTGATCTTTTATATCTCTTAAAGGTGGATTCATCTTATAATTTGCATCAAGATTTTGAATGTCTTGATCAGTTAATAACAAATGATGTGGCGTTACTTCACCACTTACTGGTAATCCCTCTAAAATTGCTTCCTTTAATAACTCAACTGTTTCTTTTGTTGAAACATGGCATACATGGTATCGATTATTAATTTTTTTAACTAATTGTAAATCTCGCTGTACTTGTTGATATTCTGAAGGATTATTAATTCCAATTAACCCATGTTCTTTAGCGTACTTTCCATCGTGAACACATCCACCAAATTTAAGTTCCTGTTCATCTTCACAATGAGCTACAATAACACTATTTAATTCTTTCACTGATTTCATTGCTGATTCCATCATTGTAGACTGTTGAACACCTTTTCCATCATCTGAAAACCCTAAAACTATAGGCTCCATAAAATTTTCTTTCATATTTACAAGTTCTTTGCCTAACAACCCTTTAGTAATTGCACTATATGTATATGTGTGAATATAAGCATCACTTTCTACCTTATGATTAAAATACTTAATTGTATCAATATTATCCATACATGGCTTTGTATTGGCCATCGCAATAATATGAGAATATCCTCCATATAACCCACTTAATGTACCACTTTGAATCGTTTCTTTATATTCAAATCCTGGTTCTCTTAAATGTACATGTATATCTACAAATCCATGAGTCAGTAATTTACCTTTTAAATCAATTTCTAAAACATCTTCATGATCAATATGAGGAGCAATTTGAACAATATATTGATCTTCTACTAAAATATCTAAATAAGATAATTCATTTTGGTAAAAAACTAATCCATTCTTAAATAAAGTTTTACTCATTTTCTAGTACCTTATGTATTAGTGCCATTCGCACAAATACTCCATTTTTCATTTGTTTAAAAATCCTTGATTTAGAACATTCTACTACATCACTAGCTATTTCTACTCCTCGATTAAATGGTGCAGGATGCATAATAATTGCATCGTGTTTCATTTGATTTACTCGTTCTAATGTTAAACCAAATTGTTGATGATATTTTGAAACTGAAAAATTTAGATCATTATCATGACGTTCATGTTGAACTCTAAGTAACATTACTACATCTACTTTTGGAAGTATTGAATCAAAATCTACATAATTTAATGTTTCTTCTTTATATTCTTGAGGTCCTGATGTATATACTTCCATTCCTAATCTTTGCATAATCTTAAAATTAGAATGTGCAACCCTACTATGTTTTACATCACCAACAATCACCACTTTTAATCCTTCAAATTTTCCAAATTCTTGTTGAATCGTAAGTAAATCTAATAAAGATTGACTAGGATGATCTCCAGTACCATCTCCTCCACTTAAAATAGGAATTTTTACTCTATCTATCAATTCATCATAATAACGATTTTTTGAATGTCTTATCACTACTGCATCGCACCCTAATACTTCAAACAATTTAACTGTATCGTACAATGATTCTCCTTTTTTCACACTTGAATTTTCTATTTCTAAATTTTGTGTATTACATCCTAAATTTAAAGCAGCTTTTTCAAAACTGTAATGAGTTCTAGTAGATGGCTCAAAAAACAAATGTGCAACTGTTTTTTGATGGTGATAGTTTACTACCTTCCCATTAGCAAATTCATTAGCTAATTGTAAAATTTGATATATTTCTTGTACAGAAAAATCATCAAGACTGACTATATTCACATTTGTTCCTCCTTTTGATACAAAAAAATACCTAGGTAGGTATAATTGTAATAATATATGCTATATACCCACTATTCCTTGGGTTCGCTTTTTCCCTAATTATTATATCAAACTTTAGCACACCATGCAATCCTTTCAATTTATAAATTGCAGGACTTTTATAGTACGATTGATATAAGACATTTTTTACAAAAATACCATATTTTTCATTTTTTACATAATGTTAGGTGTTTACCTTTTTTACTAGTTTGTATATAATTATATTGCATTAGTTATAACCTCGCTTTCTTATATTGCAAACTAATTATAGCACGGTTTATAACTGATGCATTTTTTATTCAATACTGACACTTTATTTTACAATTTATAATAAATAATATGTGTCATTTTTTAATGAAAATCATATAATAATTAAAAAGGAGTGAAAAAATGGCATTTATAAAATCTGATATATCTAAAATAGATTTAAATCCTTTTACTAAAATAGGTAAAGAATGGATGCTTATTAGTGCTAAACATAACGACACAATAAATACAATGACAGCATCATGGGGTGGTTTAGGCATTATTTGGAATAAACCAGTAATTACCACATATATTCGACCTCAACGATATACAAAACAACTTATTGATAGCCAAGACTATTTTACAATTTGTTTTTTTGACTTAAAATACAAGGACATATTATCATATCTAGGAAAAGTATCTGGAAAAGATGTAAATAAAATTGACCATACTAATCTTCATCCAATTATTACAGATGATACTGTCTATTTTCAAGAAGCGTCAATGGTTTTAATATGCAAAAAATTGTATCATCAAGAACTTTCTCCTACAAATTTTATAGATCAAAAACTATGTGATAATTACTACCAAGACCACGATTACCATGAAATGTATATTGCAGAAATTAAAGAAATTTTAATTCGTGACTAAACAAAAAAGCTATTTTAAAATAAACTTCTTTTAACTATATAATGTTATGATAATTTCTAGATTGATAAAATAACCTTTACTACATAGTAAAGGTTATTTATTATTTACTTCTTTTATAATCATAAGTCGTTTTCAGGATTTCAACCATATCGTTTACTAATGGCATTCTTGGATTTGCCGGAGAACATTGATCTTCATATGCATTCATTGCCATTCGATACGTAGCATTATCCCAATCCTCTTTAGAAATTCCTTGCGATTTAAAGTTTGCTGGAATACCTACTGATTCACAAAGTTTTTCACATGCATCAGCAAACATTTCTACACCTTGAGCAGGAGTTTTAGGATTTAATCCTATTAACTGAGCTAATTCCATATATTTAATATCTGCTTTGTAATTATCAATTTTAGGCCAGATATTTAACTTAGTAGGTATAGTTCCATTATAACGAATCACATGTGGTAGTAATATCGCATTTGTACGACCATGTGGCACATGGAATTCTCCACCAATTTTATGAGCAAGTGAATGGTTAACTCCTAAAAATGCATTGGCAAACGCCATCCCTGCAATCGTAGCAGCATTATGCATCTTTTCTCTTGCCTCTGGATCATTCTTTCCATTATTTACAGATCTTTCTAAATAATCAAATACTAATTTAACAGCTTGCTTAGCCCATCCATCTGTAAAGTCAGATGCTAAAATTGACACATATGCCTCAATAGCATGTGTTAATACATCTACACCTGTATCTGCAGCAATTGAAGCAGGCATACTTAATGCAAATTCTGGATCTACAATAGCAACTGTTGGTGTCAATGCATAGTCAGTTAATGGATATTTTTTGTTCTCTTTTCTATCTGTAATTACTGCAAATGGAGTAACTTCAGACCCTGTACCAGAAGTTGTTGGAATACAAATTAGTTTTGTTTTCTTACCAAGCTCTGGGAATTTAAATGCACGCTTTCTAATATCCATAAATTTTTGTTTAATGTCATCAAAATTTACTTCTGGATGTTCATGTAATAACCACATTACTTTAGCAGCATCCATTGATGATCCACCACCTAATGCAATAATTGTATCAGGTTGAAATTTATTCATTAATTCTACACCTTTAAGAACTGTTTCTACACTAGGATCAGGTTCAACATCAAAGAAAAGTTCAATATCTACTTTATTTCTTCTACTTCTAATAACATCTTCAATTTTAGAAACATATCCTAAATTATACATTCCTCTATCTGTAATAATCATTGCTTTTTCTAAATCTTTCATATCATGTAAATATTTAATCGAATTTCTTTCAAAATAAATTTTTGGAGGAAGCTTTATCCATTGCATATTATTATTACGCCTCCCTATTCTTTTAATATTGATTAAATTCATTGCACTAACATTATTGGATACAGAATTTCTTCCATATGAACCACATCCTAATGTTAATGAAGGAATAAATGCATTATATACAGAACCTATACCTCCAAATGTTGAAGGAGCATTTTCAATAATACGTATTGCTTTACATTCTTTTCCAAATTGTAAACTCACTTCATGATTTTGTGTGTGAATTGCAGCAGAATGACCTAAACCATTAAATTCAACCATTGATGCAGCTTTAGCAATCCCATCCTCTGTAGAAGAAGCTTTTAAAATAGCTAAAACAGGAGATAACTTTTCTCTAGTTAATGGTTCTTTTGGCCCAACTTCAAGACATTCAACACATATTATTTGTGTATCATCAGGAACATTAAATCCTGCTTGACTAGCAATCCATGATGCAGGTTTACCTACTACATCTGGATTTAAATGTGCTTGATTAACATTGTCTTGATACGCTTCTACACCAAACATATATTTTTCTAATAAACTTTTTTCTTTTTCATTTACAAAATATGTTTTAAATCGTTTCATTTCTACTAAGACACTATCATATATTTCATGATCAATGATTGCTACCTGTTCAGATGCACAAATCATTCCATTATCAAACGATTTAGATAAAATAATATCATTTACAGCACGTTTAATAATGCATGTCTTTTCTAAATAGGCTGGAACATTCCCTGCTCCTACACCTAAGGCTGGTTTTCCACATGAGTATGCAGCTTTGACCATTGCATTTCCACCAGTAGCCAAAATAGTTGCAACACCTTCATGATTCATTAATGAAGTAGTTGCATACATTGAAGGAAATGGTAAATCTAAAAATTGAATACAATCTTCAGGTGCACCTGCTTCAATAGCTGCATCCCTAATACAAATTGCTGCTAACTTTGAACACTCATGAGCAGATGGATGAAATGAAAATATAATTGGATTTCTTGTTTTTAAAGCAATTAATGATTTAAAAATTACAGTAGAAGTAGGGTTTGTAGTAGGAATAATCCCACAAATCACTCCAACTGGCTCAGCAATTTCTGTAATACCACTAATTGGGTCTTCACTGATAACACCCACTGTTTTTAAATGACGTAAATTAGAAGTCACATATTCACATGCAAATAGGTTTTTTACTGCTTTATCTTCAAAAACTCCCCTTTTTGTTTCATCTATAGCAGCTTTTGCAAGAATCCCATGTTGATCTAATCCTGCAACTGAACATTTCGCAACAATATAATCGACTGCCTCTTGATCAAGAAGTCTAAATTTATCTAAAGAAATTAAAGCTTTTTGAACTAAACCATCTACATACTCATCTATTTGTTCATTACTCATTTTAGTGTTTTCATCTAATTTTTTCTCCATTATCAATTTCCCCTTTCAAATCATGTGATTTTTTTAATTTGATTACATAACTAGTGTATCACCTTGTGAAAAAAAATACAATACTTTTTATTTTAAACATTTTTCTTGTCTGAACAGAATGTGATAAATTCTTATTGTTGCAGAAAACTAATATGTCCTATAATATAAGTTTATTAAGTTATATTATAGGAGGTCATTATGAGAAAGGTAGAACTTATGAAAAACGAACAATTTAAATATGATGTTATTAAACAACTTGTTGACAATAACGGAAATAAAAAACGTGCAGCTATTCAATTAGGTTGCACTGTTAGAAATGTTAATAGAT
>JAHHSU010000011.1 GCA_020025035.1 Thomasclavelia sp.
GAAGAGAAAATATGTCGATAGTTAAGGGTTATTACTTGACATGATGAATTACATTTCGCTATAATGATGGTGATATAAATAGCAATGAAAAGAGGAGTAACTATTATTTATTATTTAAGAGAGTCCTGTAAAGGTGTGATAGGATATAATTATAATAGCGAATAAAGACTTGGAGCTGCATAAGGAACTTGGATACAAGAGATAATATGCCGTATATTCACGTTACGAATTATCACTAGTTAGCTAGTGGCTAAGGTTAATATGGTGACATATTAATAAATTAGGGTGGTACCACGAGAACTTTCGTCCCTTTGATGGAGGAAGTTTTTTTTATTAATTAAAATTTGGAGGTTAAAAGTATGGAAAGAGAATATAGTGAACAAGAATTAGTACGTAGAGAAAAAGCAAATGCAATTAAAGAATTAGGTATAGATCCATTTGGGCAAAGATTCGATCGAACTCATTTATCGACAAAATTAAAAGAACAATATGCAAATTATACGCATGATCAATTAGAGGAACAAGCAATAGAAGTAAAAGTAGCTGGACGTATTATGACTAAGCGTGGAAAAGGAAAAGCTGGATTTATGCATATTCAAGATCGTGATGGTCAAATTCAAATTTATGTACGTCAAGATAATGTAGGAGAAGAGAACTATGAATTATTTAAAAAAGCAGATATTGGAGATATTGTAGGGATTGAAGGAACTGTTTTTATTACTAATACAGGGGAATTATCTGTAAAAGCATCTAAATATGTTCACTTAGTTAAAGCATTAAGACCATTACCTGAAAAATTTCATGGGTTAACTGATATTGAAGAACGTTATAGAAGAAGATACGTAGATTTAATAATGAACGAACAATCTCGTAATATTGCATTTATGAGACCAAAAATAATAAGAGCAATTCAAAATTTTATGGATAATAGAGGTTTTGTAGAAGTAGAGACGCCTATTTTACAATCTGTATTAACTGGTGCAGCAGCTAGACCATTTACTACACATCATAATGCATTAGATATGCCATTATATTTAAGAATTGCTTTAGAGTTACCATTAAAAAGATTATTAGTTGGTGGGATGGAAGCAGTATATGAAATTGGACGTACATTTAGAAATGAAGGAGTAGATGCTAGACATAATCCTGAATTTACTTTAATGGAAGCATATTTAGCGTATTCTGACTTAGAAGGTATGATGGAATTAACAGAAAGTATGTACCAATACGTTGCAAATACTGTTGTGGGAACTACTACACTGATGTGGAATGACAAGGAAATTAATTTAGCAGGTCCATGGAAAAGAGTGCATATGGTAGATGCGATAAAGGATGTAACAGGAATTGATTTTTGGCAAGATATGTCTTTTGAAGAAGCAAAAACACTTGCAATGGATAGAGGACTAAATGTAGAATCTCACTTTACAAGTGTAGGACATATTATTAATTTATTTTTTGAAGAGTACGTAGAAGAAACGTTAATTCAACCAACATTTTTATATGGACATCCTGTAGAGATTTCTCCGCTTACAAAACGAAATCCTAATGATCCTCGATTTGTAGATCGATTTGAATTGTTTATTGATGGAAAGGAATTTGCAAATGCTTATACAGAGTTAAATGATCCAATTGACCAATTAGAAAGATTTGAAAATCAACTTAAAGAACGAGAATTAGGAAATGATGAGGCTAATGATTTAGATATTGATTTCTTAGAAGCATTAGAATATGGAATGCCACCAGCTGGAGGGATTGGATATGGTATTGATCGTTTAGTGATGTTGTTATGTGGATGTTCTACAATTCGAGATGTGTTATTGTTCCCTACAATGAAACCACATAGTGATATGTAGTAAGTGTTAAAATCTAATATATATCAATATATAAATAGAAAAAACAGATGTCATTATTTGGTATCTGTTTTTAAATTGGAATGTTGGTAGTTTTCACGGTATTTTTTTGGAGTATATCCAGTTTTTTTCTTAAAAAGTTTAGTAAAGTAATTAACATCTAAAATTCCACAGTATTGTGCAATAGTTTGAATTTGCAAATTAGAAGAAGTTAATAATGAAATAGCATATTGAATACGTTTGTTGTTTACATACTCTGTTAATGTAGTTCCTGTTTCTTTTTTAAATAATGAAGAAAGATAACTTGCATTGACATGTATATATTTAGAAATGGTATGAAGGCTTAAATCTGCAGAAAAGTCGGAATCTATATAAGCAATCGTTTTTTGGATAGGTAGGGAATATCCCTTCATTGATTTGTTTTTTACTAGACCACAGTATTTGATAATCATTTGTTGTTGTAAAGTGGTTAGTTTTTCCATAGAAGTAATTTTTTCAATTTCATAACCAAAATAAGAGGAAAGTTTATCAATATAAAAAGGATGTACTTCTGCTTTTTCCGTTGCCTTACGTAAAAGGGTGTTAAAAATTATACAATAGTTTTGCATGTTACGAATGGGATCATGTGATCTTTTTTCAAAATAATTATCTGACATATTTGTTGAAATAGAGGCGACCTTATGACTTAATCCTTGTGAAATATAATTAATAAATTCATTTTCTAAACGATATCTTTGTTCTATTTTTTCCATGTGTAAAAGTACATCTGTTTGATCTGAATGAATATTAGGATACAAGATATCATCATTATTAATTGTTGTTTTAGGATAAAGTATTTCAAATCTAAAGTTCTCAATAGAATCCCATATGACTTCTCCTAGTGTAGTAAGTAGTGTAATAATAAATGAATCACTTTCTTGATATGGCACTTCATTAAAATAATTTTGTAATGGAATTAGATATTGAGGAGGAAGCCCATTTTTTTCAATAAGTTCAATAATATTGTTTTTAGTTAAGGTAATAGAAGTATACGGACCAATAATTAACATTTCTTTAGGTGATGTATTAGGTAATGACAAGATAAAATAATGAGAATAAAAAATGTCTGTATATTTGTAGATAGTATTAGATTTAATATTTTCATTTAAAAAATAAATAGATTTTTCGTATTCGTTTGATAATCCTAATTGTTTACGTATATTCATATCAATATGCTCTCTATCTTTTATTGTGTAGTTTACTTTATGCACTTTAATTCGATAACTTGATAGAAATTTTATCACAAAATTTAGTTCTGAATGATATTTCATGCAAATTCCCCCTTATTCTAATAAAATAATACATTTTTTCACATGAAAAAGCAATTGTAAAGGCTTAATCTAAATATATTACGATAATATATAAAAATAATACTATTATATAATAGTGTAATGTGATAATATTCACCTAGAAGTATAGTTACCGTTTACGGTAATAATATTCAAATATAAAAATAAATATTGAGAGGAGTTTTTTTGTGAGTAATGAAAAAAAAGTTAAACCGTTTGGTTTAGGTGACAAAATCGGTTATTTATTTGGAGATTTTGGTAACGATTTTACATTTATTTTAGCATCAAGTTTCTTATTAAAATTTTATACTGACGTAATGGAAGTACCAGCTGCTGCAGTTGGTATGATTATGATGATTGCAAGATTTGTAGATGCATTTACAGATGTTGCAATGGGGCGCCTTTGCGATAGAAGTAAACAAACAAAGGCAGGTAAGTTTAAACCATGGATTATGAGAATGTCAATTCCAGTGGCATTAGCATCATTCTTGATGTATCAAAGTAGTTTAGCACATATGTCATTGACATTTAAAATTGCGTATTTATTTGTAACTTATATCTTATGGGGATCAATTTTCTATACTTCTATTAATATCCCTTATGGATCAATGGCTTCAGCAATTTCACCAGAAGCAAGTGATAGACATTCATTGTCAACATTCCGTTCATTAGGTGGAACATTTGCAGGGGTTGTAATAGGTGCAATTATTCCAAAAGTTGTATATGAAAATATTGGAGATAAAGTTGTATTAAATGGAAGTAAATTTACAATGGTTGCAGGTTTATTTTCAGTACTAGCAGTAATATGTTATTTCTTATGTTATTATTTAATTACTGAACGTGTAGTGGTAGAAGTTTCTGCTGATAAACAAAAAGAAAATAATGTCTTTAAAATGTTAAAAAATGCAGCATCAAATCGTGCATTAATTTCATTAATTGTTGCATCAATTATCTTATTATTAACTCAATTAACAATGAGTTCAATGGGAAATTATGTTTATCCAAACTATTATAAGAGTACAACAGCTCAATCAGTTTCAGCATTAGTAATGCTTGTTGCAATGTTATTAGCTGCTACAATCTCTAAGCCATTATCAAAAAAATTTGGTAAGGCAGAAGTAAGTATAGGAGCATGTTTATTTGCTACAGCAATATTCTTATTCTTATATATTGCTAGACCACAAAATGTATGGGTATATGTAATATTACAAACATTCTGTTGGACAGGATTAGGAATGTTTAATATGGTGATTTGGGCACTGGTAACAGATGTTATTGATTATTCAGAAATTAAAAATGGAATTCGTGAAGATGGAGCTGTTTATGCGTTATATTCATTTGCAAGAAAAATTGGTCAAGCTGCTTCAGCAGGATTAACTGGTGTTTTATTAGGTATAGTAGGTTATACAGATAAAACTGCATTTGATAGTGGCGTAGTAAATGGAATTTATGATGTAGCAACATTAGTTCCAGTTATTGGATTTTCAGTTTTAGCATTAGTTTTATGGTTCTGGTATCCTTTACACAAAAAACAAGTAGAAGAAAATATTAGACTTTTAAAGGAAAAACACAATAAATAAGTATTAATCTAGGAAGAGGTAAATAAAATGAGACAAGTATTAAATTTCAATAGAAAATGGTCTTTTTCAAAAAATGCTGATCAAATTCCTACAGAAATATCAAAAAAATGGGATTTTGTAAATTTACCACATAGTTGGAATTCAATTGATGGTCAAGATGGTGAAAATGATTATTATCGTGGTGTTGCATATTATGCAAAGCAATTAATTAAAACAGAATTACCTAAAGCAGATAGATATTATATAGAAATTAATGGAGCTAATTCATCAGCTGAGTTATATGTGAATGGAAAAAAATTAGCAAGTCATGATGGTGGATATTCAACATGGCGTGTAGATATTACAGATTCATTAGAAATGGATAACTTAATTGTTATTGCTGTTGATAATAGTCCTAATAAACGAGTATATCCTCAAAATGCAGATTTCACATTCTACGGTGGGTTATATCGTAATGTAAATATTATTGCAGTAAATAATGCACACTTTGATTTAGAATATTATGGTGGTCCTGGATTAAAAGTAACGCCAAAAATTAATGGTAAGAATGCTGATGTAGAAGTAGAAGCATATGTGACTAATCCAGAAAAAGGAATGGAATTAGTTTATAAAGTAATGGATCAAGAAGGAAATGTAGTTGGAGAACAAACAACTTCTGTTGAAAACACAATTGCTAATATTGCAATATCTAATGTCCATTTATGGCATGGACGTAAAGATCCTTACTTATATACTGCAACTATTGAACTTGTTAAAGATGGTAAAGTTTATGATAATATCTCAACAAGATTTGGTTGTCGTACTTTTGAAATAGATCCAAATAAAGGATTTATTCTAAACGGTGAAGAATATCCATTAAGAGGAGTTTCACGTCATCAAGATAGAATTGGAATTGGTAATGCATTATTACCTGAACATCATGAAGAAGATATGGATTTAATTTGTGAACTTGGAGCAACTACTATTCGTTTAGCACATTATCAACATGATCAATATTTCTATGATTTGTGTGATGAAAGAGGAATGGTTGTTTGGGCAGAAATTCCATATATTTCAGGACATATGCCTACAGGTAGAGAAAATACTATTTCACAAATGAAAGAGTTAATTATTCAAAATTATAATCACCCAAGTATCGTTGTATGGGGATTATCTAATGAAATTACAATTGCTGGATCTAATGAGGATTTATTAGAAAACCACAAAATCCTAAATGATTTAGTACACGAAATGGATTCTACAAGAAAAACAGTTATTGCATGTGTATCAATGTGTGATATCAATGATCCATATGTGCATGTTCCAGATGTTGTATCATATAATCATTACTTTGGATGGTATGGTGGAGATACTTCAATGAATGGTCCATGGTTTGATAACTTCCATGAAAAATATCCAAATACGCCAATTGGTGTAAGTGAATATGGATGTGAAGCATTAGATTGGCATACATCTGATCCAAAACAAGGAGATTACACAGAAGAATATCAAGCATACTATCATGAAGAGTTAATTAAACAGTTATTTACTAGAAAATACATTTGGGCAACACATGTATGGAATATGTTTGACTTTGGAGCTGATGCAAGAGCAGAAGGTGGAGAAAATGGACAAAATCATAAAGGATTAATGACATTTGATCGTAAGTATAAAAAAGATTCATTCTATGCTTATAAAGCATGGTTATCTGATGATCCTTTTGTTCATATTTGTGGAAAAAGATATGTTGATCGTGTAGAAGATGTAACAAAAGTTACTGTATATTCTAATCAACCAGAAGTAGAGTTATTTGTAAATGGAAAAAGTTTAGGTAAAAAATCAAGTCCAGAACATTTCTTCTATTTTGATGTTCCAAATGTAGGTGTTTCTAAACTAGAAGCAGTTGCTGGAAATTGTAAAGATGAAAGTAAAATTTGTAAGGTAAGTGAACCAAACGAAAGCTATATATTTAGAGAAAGTGGATCAGTAATCAATTGGTTTGATATTACAACAGTTGATGGACACTTATCATTAAATGATACTTTAAAAACAATTGGAGCAACTGAAGAAGGAAAGAAATTAATTCAAGAATTAATGCAATCAATTTCTGAATCAATGCCAGAAAGTGCTTCAGAATTTAAAATGACTGATGCATTGGCAAGAATGTTAGAAGGATTTACTGTATTACGTTTGATTAATTTAATGAAGACTCAAGATGCTAGTGTATCAAAAGAACAATTATTAAGTTTAAATAAACGTTTAAATCAAATTAAAAAACCATAATCGTATATTTACCCTTTATTTTGAATAGGAGAGTAAATTTGATTAAAACAAAATGGATGAATCTATTTATTATAAATAGTCATCCATTTTTGTATCATTTAAGTAAATTATTTATTCATAAAAAGTTGTACTTCTTTTTTAAAATAAAAGGTGTTAGTATATCGTTTAAGGAGGAATATTATGGAAACAATTATGCATGAAATATCTACTACACTACTTCACTTTACCAAAAATTTAATAGGTAGCATCGTAATTCTTATAGTTGGGTTATATTTAGCTAAAATAATTACAAAAATCTGTACAAATGCAATGGTAAAGGCAAAATTAGAATTAACTGTCGTATCTTTTTTAAAATCAGTAATTAGTAGTGTATTGAAAATCATAGTTGCATTATCTGTGCTAAGTACACTTGGTTTTCCAACTACCTCTCTTGTTGCAATATTTGGAACTGCAGGAGCAGCATTTGCACTTGGATTTAAAGATACACTAGGTAGTTTTATGAGTGGAATTATAATTTTATTTTCAAAACCATTTAAAGTAGGCGATTATGTATTGGTAAACCAAGTAGAAGGAAATGTTCAGGAAATACAGGTTATGTATACAATTTTGACTACCATAGACAATAAGGTTGTTATTGTTCCTAATTCCAAAATGACTTCAAACATTGTAATCAATTATTCTAATCAGGAGCATCGACGTTTAGATATCACATTTGATGTAGATTATGATTCAAATATTGATTTAGTGAAGGAAGTAATTCATCGTGTAATTAATGAACAGTCAACAGCTTTAAAGGAACCTGCTCCATTTGTTCGCGTGTCTAATTATTTAGATAGTAGTATTGAAATATTAATTAGGGTTTGGTGCAAAAATCAAGATTACGTAAATTTGAAATTTGATCTTTTAGAACAAATTAAGGTTGCATTTGATAAAAATGATATTGAAATACCTTTTAATCGAATAGATATTAATTTTAAGCAAACTAATTGATTAAAGTAGTAAAGTTTGACATAATAAAGTGGGAGGCGATATTATGAAAATTGTAAATGAAAATGAATTTGATTCAACAGTTGAAAAGGGATTAGTATTAGTTGATTTTTTTGCTAATTGGTGTGGACCATGTAAAATGTTAAGTCCAATTTTAGAAAAGTTATCAAATGAATATGAAGATGTTGAAATTGTAAAGGTAGATATTGATAAGTCTCAACAATTAGCTCTTCAACATCAAGTACAATCAATTCCAACATTATTATTATTTAAAGATGGAAAAATTGTTTCAAGAAACGTTGGTTTTTTAGCAGAAGCACAATTAAAATCTCTTTTAGATCAACATAGAGGATAAAATTGAATTGTTTGATAGAATATTGTAAACATCCAAATTATTTAGATTGGGTGTTTTTTTTATACTATTTAATGTAGTTTATTTGTTTTAAAAGATTGTATAATTAGTTATTAGGAAGGAGATAAAGTTCTATAAATTCATTTTTATTTGTGTTAAACTAAATATTGGAGGTGAACTAGATGGAATTGAGTACATATAATATAGATGTAAATAAAGTAAAAAAATATTATCATCATTCATGTTTAGATCAGTTACCTTGTAATATTATTAAGGAATTCTTCAAAAAAAAAGATTTTAATATTCATTTTTTTAGTTTAGTTGAAATAAAGCTGTTAAAAGCAATTATTGATAAGGATTTATTAGATACACAACATAATGTAAAATTTAAATACGTAATACAGCTATTAAAAGAAAAATATGTTGTCTATGAAAAAAATAAAAAGTTGTATATTTTTTCAGAATTAAAAGAATATATTGAAAAAATAGTAAAAAAAGCCTATCGAAATGAACGTGAATTACATCTACAAAGTTTATGTGTAGGAATATGTAATGCTTATGGGATTCTTGAAAAAGAAAAGTTTTTAAATATGATTGTTGAATATGATGACAAAGTTCAAGTAAATAAATTATTACGTCTTATTAAAAATAGTGAATATTTTTTTTGTAAAATAGCAGAGATTTCTATTGGGAATGTAGATTATTATTGTCATGGAAACAATTTATTATTGGATGACTATATATATAAATATCGTGAATTTATTGATATGCCTGAAAAAAAACTTCAATATGAACAAATAAAAAATTATGGATTTTATTCACTAGATTTTGATTTGGAATTTTTTGATGATTTTATACAAAATATTACACAGTGTTGTGTAGAATTTAATATTGTTGAATTTATTGAAGCAATGTTTGAATGTTTGAACATAGATGATAATTTAATGAATGTAAAAGTTTATATATATAATGTGTTTAATCATCAAAGTTTAGATGGAAAGACATTGTTTTTATTACTTGATGAAATGGAAAATAGGATTGATGAGATGCCAAATTGGAAAACCAAAGGGTATCCTTTAAAAGATTTATGTAATTTTATGCAAGAAATTACTGATACAATGGAAAAAGATTTGCATGCTCAAGTAGCTAGTATCGACCAATTGATGCTTTCAAAGCTTTTACAACCATATAAAGATTTGGATGAAATAAATAATAGCGAGAGTTTTCGATTTGTCGCTAATGAAAATAAATATAATTAATAAGGAGATAAATGATGAAAATAAAAGATTTATTAAGAGAACCGTTAAAGAATTTCACACCATATAAACCAGGTGGAAAAAAATTAGAAGTTGAAGATGGGATTCAAGAAATTGAACGTTTGAATGCAAATGAAAATCAATTAGGACCATCTCCTAAAGCTATAAAAGCAATGGAAAAGGAGTTGTTGAAATGTAATTTTTATCCATTTACATTTGATGACTTAGAAAAAGCAAGAGAAAAAATAGGACGTTATCATGGATTTAGTAAAGATCATGTTATGATTACAGGAGGAACAAGTGGAATTATTTCTGCCTTAGGAGAAATATTTTTAAATCCACTAGACGAAGTGATTACTTGTGATCCAACCTATGCTGCATATAGTGCAATGGTTCAAAGATATGGCGCTATATACCGCTATGCACCATTAAAAAATTATCGCTTTGATTTAGAAACACTAGCACAAATGATTAATGATAAAACTAAGCTTATTATTATTGTTAATCCAAACAATCCTACAGGAACAGTGTTCACTAATAAAGAGATAGAAGATTTTTTAGATAAAGTACCTGATCATGTTATTACCGTTATTGATGAAGCTTATTTTGATTGGATTGATGATCCTAGCTATCATTCAGCTACTAAGTATGTCCATTCTAATAAAAATATTATAGTAATGAAAACTTTTTCAAAATTGTATGGTATGGCAGGAGTAAGAGCGGGATATGCACTTATGAAACCAGAACTTTGCCAAGAAATGAAAAATGTGGAATTTGGGTATGGCGCTAGTAGATTAGCTGTTGTAGGAATGATGGCTGCATTAGAAGATACAGAGTATGTAAAAAAATCTATTCAAAATAACACTGATGGAAGAAATTATTTAACAAAAGCATTACAAGATGTTGGATTTGAAGTAGTTCCATCCTATGCAAGTTTTGTGTATTTTTTACCTAAAGGTATTGATTCTTCTACACTTATTGAAAAGTTAGCCTTAAAAGGAGTATTTATCAGAGGGTATGGTCAATATGCAAGAATAAGTGTAGGATTACCTTACCAAAATGAAAAATTTGTACAAGAATTAAAAAATATTTTGAATCAATAATTATATTTTTTAATGACTAAATATGACAAACTCCTAATAAATTCGACTTAATCATGATGTATAATTTAATCTAAATGGCGCATATGTCGAAAAATGAAGGAAATCGTATAAAACTTTGGATTGCTGTAAAAAAAAATAAGTGCTAATATAAATTTGTCTAGGGAGGTATTTTTATGCAAATTGTGATTAGTACTTTTTTTGACACCTTATATTTTAAAAATAAAAAAGAACCAATTTGTCAATATGATGTCCAAAAAATTAAGGAGTTTCAAAAAAATGGAAATTTGTTTGGTATTATTGTATATCATAATAAAGAATGCATATCTTGTTTGTTAGAAAAATATGGATTATGTCCAGATTTTTATGTTCATTATAATGGAAGAATTGAAAATTCTGAACAAATAGATTGTTTTCGTTATGAATTAATGACAGCTAAAGAGTTAAAAGATGTTTTAACGAGTATTAAGGATGAATATCAAGGGGTTGCATTTAATGGCCAATTACGTGATCGGCTAGATTTTAATGAGTCACTTCATCTTCATTATGATGAATATAATTTAATTGTGTTGAAATTTTATTCTCATAATGCAGCAAGGATGAATGAAGAAATTATTTTGAATAAGTATGGAAATATTGTTCAAACAATTGTTCAAGATAATGAATTGACTATTTGTTCTAAAAAGGCGTATTTTGAAAATTGTTTAGATGATCTTATTGAAAAATATCCAGTGAATTCGAGTCAAGTACATATCATTAAAAATAATTTTTTTGATCTTAATTTAGTAGAACATTTTCATCAGTTGTATGCAATTAATCAAAGTTATTTTATAGATGATAATATTGTAGAAATTAGTTGTGTGGGAGAAGGTATTTCTCAAATTATGCATAAAAACAAGGAAGATTTGTCCTTGTTTTTATTTTTAAAAAAGAAGTTTATAGAAAAAAATTATGGGAAAGCTTATATGTGGAATAATAAAAAATATTCTAAAATAAAAACGTTTACAATATAACAATAATATGGGGTGATTAGCACTTAATTTGACAAAAAAATTTTATTTTGTTATGATTTTTTTCGAGGTGAGTCAGATGTTTTTTGATACGCATGTGCATTTGAATAGCGAAAATTTATATGAGAATCTAGATCAAATCATTCAAAATGCATTAGTGGCAAAGGTAGACCATATGGTATGTATTGGATATGATATTCCTTCTAGTATAAAAGCAGTTAAGATTACTAAACAGTATGATTTTGTTTATGCTGCAGTAGGAATCGGTCCTAATGATTGTCAAAATGTATCTAAAGAAGACTGGCGCATCATAGAAGAACTACTTCAAGATGAAAAAGTAGTTGCAATAGGAGAAGTTGGGTTGGACTATTACTACGATATAGATCCAATAGTTCAAAAAGAGGTTTTTATTCGTCAAATCAATTACGCAAAACAATATGATAAACCTTTAATTATTCATGCAAGAGATGCATTGAATGATGCATACCAACTTCTTAAGGCAGGTCAACATCGGGGAGTAATGCATTGTTATAGTGGTAGTGTTGAAATGGCACGACAGTTTATTGATATAGGATTTTATATTTCATTATCGGGAACTGTAACATTTAAAAATGCAAAAACCCCAAAAGAAGTTGCAAAAGAAATTGATATTCATAAATTGTTGATCGAGACGGACTGTCCTTATTTGACACCTCATCCTTATAGAGGAAAGTTGAATGAGCCTGCAAATGTTGTGTATATTGCCCAGGAAATTGCGTTGCAAAAATCTATGGAGATAGAGCACGTTGCAAGTATCACAGCATTGAATGCCAAATCTTTATTTGGTATTGAATAAGGAGGAAAATTGAGATGAAAAACGTATTACAAAAATTGGAGAAAGTAGACTCCCGTATCAAGTGTTTAATGGTAGTAGCGATTGCTTATGTATTTTTAATGATTGGAATAGGCAACGTAGATGCTATAAACACGCTAGAAGGATATACACCATCAATGAATATTTATGTTCAAGATGGTACAAAAGAAACTGTAGGATATTTAGTAAAAGAAGGAACTGTTGACGATGTATTGAATCAGTTAGGAATAGAATTAGGAAATGAAGATAGTACAAGTATTCCACTTACTGATCCAATCCATGAATATGATACACTAACAATTAATCGTATTACTTATCGTGATGAAACCAAACAGTCTTCACTTCCATTTGAAGTGATTGACCAATCTACCTCACAATCTAATATTTCAGGGACATATGTTAGCCAAGATGGAATTGATGGAGTACAAGAAAATACTTATCGTGTAAAATATCTTAATGATTGTGAAGTAGATAGAGAGTTAGTAAGCCAAAATGTAGTAAAAAATCCGGTAAATCAAATTATTCAAAATAAACCAATAGGACAAGGAACAACTTTTACTGGTAGACTTACAGTATATGGTGGTGATTGTGCTGGATGTACAGGAAGATCAGCATCGGGTGTAAGTTTAAATGGAAATGGTGTTAATAACTCACATTCAGCTAAAATGTTATATCAAGGCAATTCTTATTATGCATTAGCTGCTGACCCATCTATTCCATTTGGGACAATTATTGAGATACGTAATCATAATTTAACATTAGAACCGGTAATCTACGGAATTGTAGTAGACCGTGGAGGAGCAATTAAAGGAAATAAAATAGATATTTTTTGTGGAATGCAAAATGGTCAACGTTTTTTTGGCGGTGGTACGTCAAATAATACACAGTTTAAAATTGTTTCCATGGGAAGTGGAAGAATTTAGGAACGTAAGTTCCTTTTTTCTTGTGAAAAAAAACAATATCGATTACAATATATGGTATATTATTGATAATTGATCTATTTTAAATTGTATACTAGAAAGAGGGGATAGGAATGTACGATATTATAGTAGTAGGTGGTGGGCATGCTGGAGTTGAAGCAGCTTTAGCCCCAGCTAGAATGGGATTTCGTACTTTGCTAATAACGTCTAATATCCATCATATTGCTAGTTTACCATGTAATACATCTATTGGTGGACCAGCTAAAGGAATCATTGTACGTGAAATTGATGCACTTGGTGGACAAATGGCAAAAAGTGCAGATCATACATATATACAAATGAAAATGTTGAATACTACTAAAGGTCCGGGGGTACAATCGTTAAGGGCACAAGCAGATAAGGTATTATACCCACAATATAATCAAGAAGTTATTCAAAAACAAAAAAATCTTGATGTTATAGAGGCGATGGTTGAAGATTTAATTGTAGAAAATCAACAGGTTAAAGGGGTTATACTTAGTGATTTAAGCATAGTAGAGGCATCATGTGTTATTTTAACTACAGGAACATATATGAATGCTGAAATAATGGTCGGTGATCAAAAATACTCTAGTGGACCAGATCAACAACAGCCATCATTACATTTATCGGGTCATCTAGAAGAAATGGGATTTGAGATACAAAGATTAAAAACAGGTACGCCTCCACGTGTAGATCAAAATAGTATTGATTATTCTAAAACAACAATACAACCGGGAACAGATGCGAAACTATCATTTAGTTATGAAACAACTAGTTTTATGCCTGTAGAGGATCAAACACCTTGTTATTTAACTTACACTAATGAAAAAACACATCAAATTATTCAGGATAATATACATTTATCTAGTATGTATTCTGGACTTGTTAAAGGGGTTGGACCAAGATATTGTCCGTCAATTGAAGATAAAGTAGTTCGATTTAAGGACAAAACACAACATCAAATATTTTTAGAACCTGAATCAAGAAAGATGAATACCATTTATGTTCAAGGGTTATCTACATCATTACCTTATGATATTCAAGAAAAAATGATTCGAACAATACCAGGACTTGAAAATTGTAAGATTCTAAAGTATGCATATGCTATTGAATATGATGCAATTAATCCATTACAACTATGGCCAAGTTTAGAAACAAAAATTATAAAAAATCTTTTTACTGCAGGACAAATTAATGGAACTAGTGGATACGAGGAGGCTGCTGCTCAAGGGTTGATTGCAGGAATTAATGCAGTCAATAAATTGCGAAATAAAGATCCATTAATTCTTGGAAGAAATGAAGCATATATTGGTGTAATGATTGATGATCTTGTAACTAAAGGTACAAAAGAACCATATCGTATGCTTACATCAAGAGCAGAATATCGTTTGTTATTAAGACATGATAATGCTGATTCAAGATTAAAGGAATATGGATATTGTATGGGATTAGTAACTAAAGAAAGTTATCAACATTTTTTGGATAAACAACATCGTATCCAACAAGAAATTAAAAGGCTTAGTACAATACGCTTTACTCCTAAACATGAAATTAATGATTTAATTGAACAATTAGGTTCTTCAAGACTTACAGAAGGAATTAGTGCTAAAGAATTGATTCAACGTCCTGAAATTACGTATCATGATCTTATTTCATATATTGGAGATTCCCATTTAAATGAATCAGAAATGAATAGTATTAATATTGAAGTAAAATATCAGGGATATATTGAAAAAGCCAAACGTCAAGTAGAAAAACAACAAAGAATGGAAACTAAACGTATTCCTAAAAATATAAATTATGAACAAATTCAAAATTTATCGTTAGAAGCTAAACAAAAACTAGCTCAAATAAGACCTGTAACTATTGGTCAAGCAAGTAGAATTTCTGGTATTAACCCTGCTGATATATCAGTGTTATTAATTTATTTAAAGCATCAGTATCAAAAGGAAGGAGAAAATAATGAATGTTGAAACATTTTTATCTGAATTAAGTAAATATAATATTCATTTAAGTATGGAGCAAATTAAGCAATTTGATCGATATTATCAATTATTAATAGAATGGAATAATGTAATGAATCTTACTAATATTGTTTGTCAAGAAGAAGTGTATTTAAAACATTTTTATGATTCATTGTCTCTAGCGTTCACTCATCCTTTAAGTAATGAAAGTATTTGTGATATTGGTGCAGGTGCTGGATTTCCATCAATTCCATTAAAGATTGTTTTTCCAAATATTAAAGTTACTATTGTAGATTCGTTAGGTAAGCGAATTACGTTTTTAGAACATTTAGTAAAGGAATTGCAATTAAGTGATGTAACGCTTATCCATCAAAGAGCAGAAGAATATGCTTTAACCCATCGTGAACATTTTGATATAGTAAGTGCAAGAGCGGTTGCTAGATTAAATATTTTAAGTGAATTATGTTTACCATTAGTTAAGATAAATGGGTATTTTATCACTTTAAAAGGATCACAAGGATTAGAAGAATTATTAGAATGTGGAAATGGTATTCAAACTTTAGGGGGCGTAGTAGAAAGTAAAGAAGAATTTTTATTACCAATAATACATGATTCAAGAGTCAATATCTACATTAAAAAGTTAAGGAAAACACCAATGAAATATCCAAGGATATTTGGGAAAATTAAAAAGAGTCCTTTAAAATAGGAGGTAAATATGCATAAGAAAGAATTATTAAAATTAGACATTCAACAAATTATACCAAATAAATCACAGCCAAGAACATATTTTGATGGGATTAGTATTGAAGAACTTGCACAATCTATTAAAGAAAATGGCTTAATTCAACCTATTATTGTAAGACCAGTATCCAATAATAAGTATGAGATAGTAGCAGGAGAAAGAAGATATCGAGCTTGTCAAAAGGCAATGTTACAAACAGTAGATTGTATTATTGAAGAATATGATGATCAACATTTAGCTGAAGTAGCAATTATTGAAAATATCCAAAGAGAAAACCTAACCCCAATTGAAGAAGCAATGGCATATCAACGATTAATAGATACATATCAATTAACACAAGTTGAAGTAGCATCAAAAGTTGGAAAGAAACAATCTACTATTGCAAATAAGTTACGATTACTTCATTTACCACAAAAAGTTCAAGATGCAATTAAGGAAAGAACCATCACAGAAAGACATGCAAGAGCTTTGTTATCAATGACAAGTCCAAAAAAACAATTAAATATGTTGGATAGAATTATTAAGAATGATTTAAATGTTAGACAAACAGAAGAGTATATCAAATGTAAAAAAACTCCAAAAGTTTCTAAATCTACTCATCATGGAATTTCGCAACATATTAAAATCGCAATTAATACAATTAAACAAGCAGTGAGTATGATTGAAAAAACAGGTGTGAGTTTGAATTTAGATGAACAAGATCATGATGAATACTACACAATGACAATCAAGATAAAAAAATAAGGATTAGTTAGCTGGTTTTAGATAAATAAAGCCAGTTTTTTGTATAAAATAATCTATATATTATACTGACACTTACTATTGCAATTTATAAACTTTCATTTATTAATAAAAAATGGTTGAAAAGTCATAATATATGATATAATTATGTAGATATAATAAATCAATAGAGGAGGTTTTTTTGATGAATAAAATATTTATTAATGGAAATGTAATTACAATGGATGAAAAAAATCCATTGGCAGAGGCAGTATGTGTAAGTGAAGGGAAAATCAAGTTTGTTGGTAATAATGAAGATGCACTTAAACTTCAAACTGAAAATAGTGAGATTGTTGATTTAAATCATAAGACGATGCTTCCAGGATTTATTGATGGACATTCACATTTTGTTGCAGTAGCAAATTCATTATCTCAATGTGATTTGTCTCAAGCAACGTCATTTGATGAAATTGTCGATGCTTTAAAGAATTTTATTCAAAAAAATAATGTAGAAAAAGGTCAATGGGTAACAGGTGTTGGATATGATCATAATTTTTTAACAGAAAAAAAACATCCAACTAAAGAAGTATTAGATAGGGTAAGTAAAGACCATCCAATAATGATTGTACACGCATCAAGTCATATGGGAGTTGCAAATACAAAAGCATTTGAAACATTAAATATTACAGATGATGTAAAAAATTTAGAAGGTGGAAAATATGGAAGAGATGAAAATGGTAAATTAACTGGATACATGGAAGAAACTGTTTTTATTGAATTCCAAAAGAAAACTCCAATGATTTCTACTGAAAGATTACTTCAATTATTAGTAGAAGCACAAAAAATATATGCAAGTCATGGAATTACTACTATTCAAGATGGTTTTGTTACATCTGATTTATATCAATTATTAAATTATGCAGCTAGTCAAAATTTATTAATGTTAGATGTGATTGGTTATATTGATATTGCACAATCTAGAGAGGTATATATTAAGGATGATCATCAATATCATCATCATCTTAAAATGGGAGGATATAAATTATTCTTAGATGGATCTCCACAAGGAAAAACAGCATGGATGTTAGAACCTTATAAAGGAGAAGAAACATATAAAGGATATCCAGTGTTGACAGATGATGCATTATACCAATTAATTCAAACTTCGTTACAAGATAAAGCACAATTATTAGCACATTGTAATGGAGATGCCGCTAGTGAACAATATATTACTCAATTTGAAAAAGTTATGAAGGATCATAATATAACAAATTCATATCGACCTGTGATGATTCATGCACAACTTGTAAGAGCTGAACAATTAAAAAGAATGAAACCTATTCATATGATGCCATCATTCTTTATTGCACATACTTATTTCTGGGGTGATATTCATATTGAAAATTTTGGTTTAGAAAGAGCAAGTCACATTTCTCCTGCTAAATCAGCTAGCGATTTACACATTCCATATACATTCCATCAAGATGCGCCAGTTATTGCACCTGATATGTTAAAAACAATTTGGTGTGCAACAAATCGTGTAACTAAAAATGGTGTATCTATTGGTAAAGATCAATGTATTGGAATTCATGATGCATTAAAAGCAATTACAATCAATGGAGCATATCAATATTTTGAAGAAGATATTAAAGGAAGCATTGAGGTTGGAAAACTTGCAGATTTAGTTATAATTGATCAAGATATTCAAAATTGTGATCCAAAAAATATTGATCAAATTAATATACTAGAAACAATTAAAGAAGGAAAAACAGTTTATCAAAAAGGTAACTAATGAGTTACCTTTTACAATATAAGATGCAAAATTTTTAAATAACTGATATTATTATATTATTGGAGGTGTAAATATGATAAGAATTGGAATTAATGGATATGGAAATCTAGGAAAAGGTGTAGAATTAGCGATTCAAAAGAATCCTGATATGGAATTGGTTGCGATTTTTTCTAGAAGGGCTACTAATAATGCAACGACTAGTACAGGAGTAAAATTAGTTAATGTTTCAGAAATTGAAAATTATAAAGATAAGATTGATGTAATGATTTTGTGTGGTGGCTCTGCAACAGATCTTCCTATACAAGGACCAATGATGGCAAAGTTATTTAATACTGTTGATAGCTTTGATACTCATGCAAAAATTCCAGAATATTTTCATTGTGTAAATGAAGTATGTAAGGCTTCAAACACTTTATCGTTGATTTCATGTGGATGGGATCCTGGATTATTTTCATTAGCAAGATGCTTATTTCAATCTATTATTCCTGATGGAAAAGATTATACGTTTTGGGGAAAGGGAGTATCACAAGGACATAGTGATGCTATAAGAAGAATAGAAGGAGTACAAGATGCTAGACAATATACGATTCCAAATAAGGAAGCAATAGAGTTAGCTAAATCTGATCAATGCCCAGAATTAAGTACTCGCCAAAAACATGAAAGAGAATGTTATGTTGTGGCAAAAGAGGGTGCAAATTTAGAAGAAATTCAAAAAGCTATTGTGACAATGCCAAATTATTTTGCGGAGTATAATACAAAAGTACATTTTATTACCCAAGAAGAAATGGATTTGCATCATCATGGATTACCTCATGGTGGATTTGTGATTCGAAATGGAACGACTAGTAATGGTACTAAACAAGTAGCGCAATTATCACTTGATTTAGATAGCAATCCTGAATTTACTGCCAGTGTATTAGTTGCATATGCTAGAGCAATTTATCGTATGTCTACTACTCAATCTGGTGCAGTAACTGTTTTAGATATTCCATTTTCATTGTTACATCCATTAGATCAAAAAGATTTGTATAAAGAATTATTATAAATAGTAGAAAATAATTAAAATGAACTAAATTATTTGAATGATCAAATAGTAGGTTCATTTTTTTATATAATAAGAGGGTTGTATGAGGATATAGTGATTGTATTTATTATGTTTTCTTGAAAAAGATTGTAACATGTAATAGAGTATTTAAGAATTACTTGTAGTTTATTTTTAATTTCATTTTCATTTTACAATTTAGGGTTTAGATTTTATTTTTTTGTGTAATGAGTGCTTTCTTGTTATTCGTATTGTTTTAGTTTATAATGTTTATAAAAGGAGGTGTCAAGGTGCATCCATATTTAAAGTCATATATTAAATTAGTAGAATTTCTAGGAGAAGCTCTAGGAGATAATGTGGAAATTGCCCTTCATGATTTGTTAAGTAAGAGTCAACCAATTGTGGCAATTAGTAATGGAAAAATAAGTGAACGACAAATGGGAGATGGCTTAACAAATCTTGCGATACATATGATCGAAAAAAAACAATATGAAGATCATGATTATGTGTTTAATTATAAGACAGTAGGTGAAGACGGTAGATTATTAAGAGGATCAACATGGTTTATTAAAGATGACAATCAAAAATTGATTGGGATGATGTGTATTAATGTGGATATATCAGATTATGCATATATTGACACAACACTAAAAAAAATCTTAGGAATCAAAGATGAAAAGCAGGTGGAATTTTCAATGGAACATCCTATTGAAATTTTATCCTATTCATTAGGAGAAACTGTAGATAAGTATATTAAGGAATGTTTAATGAATATGGGTTTTCCTGGATATTTTGTTGCGAAAAGATTAAAAGTTGATGAGAAAATTAAAGTAGTAAAATACTTACAGGAAAAAGGGACATTTAAGATTAAAGGTGCATTATCTTATGTTGCTAATCAATTAGGAGTTTCTGAACCAACTATATATAGGTATTTAAAAAAAGATTAGGAGGAAGTATATGAAAGAAAAAGTATATGTTTCAGGTCATAAAAATCCTGATACAGATTCAATTTGTTCAGCATTAGCGTACGCTAATTTATTAAATATATTAGGGAAATACGATGCTATTCCAGTTAGATTAGGAGAAGTTAGTCAAGAAACGCAGTATGTATTAGATTATTTTCATGTAGAGGCACCAGAATATTTAAAAACAATAAAAAGAACTAGTGATGAGCAAGTAAAACAAAATATTATTCAAGTTGATCATAATGAAAGAGGACAAGCAGTAGATGGTATTGAAGATGCAAATATTTTAGAAGTAATTGATCATCATCGTATAGCTGATTTTAAAACAGATAGTCCACTTTATTTTAGAGCAGAACCAGTGGGATGTTCTTCAACGATAATTGCAAAATGTTATCAGGAAAAAGGAGTGCAAATAACTTGTAGCATAGCTGGTATTATGTTAGGAGCTATTCTTTCGGATACTTTATTATTTAAGTCACCAACATGCACACCTGAAGATAAAGAAATGGCTTTGTATTTAGCGCGTATTGCAGATGTAGACATTAATGATTTTGGAATGAATATGTTTAAAGCAGGTACTTCATTAAAAGGAAAAACTGTTGCACAAATATTTAATGCAGATTATAAACCATTTACATTTGGAAGTTATAAAGTAGGAATCGGACAAGTAAATAGTATGGATATTGAAGGCTTTTTACCATTAAAAAATGAAATGCTATCTTACATGAATGATCAAGTTCAAGTTAATGAGTTAGAATTCGCTTTGCTATTAGTAACAGATGTTATCAATGCAAACAGTGAGATATTTGTTGCTGGAAAAGAAGAATTAGTAGAAAAAGCTTTTGGATGTCAGTTAGTAGATCATCAAGGATCACTTCCAGGTATCATTTCAAGAAAAAAACAGGTAGTCCCTGCAGTGACAAAATTATTTGAAGCATAAAATCCTTGAATAAAATGAACTCCAAAGTTTAGATAAATAAAGGGGTTCTTTTATATTCTTTTTTGATAAATAAAATGTGTGTTGTTTTCCGTTTATAGTAAAAATAATACATCAAAGATAAAATTCCTGATTAAAAAATCTGCAAAAGATTATAGATGGTATGTAAGAATAAATAATATCAATGACGTACAATATACGTAGGAGGAACTTATGGATATAACAAATAGTATCTTAGAGGAATATAGACAAAATATTGAGTTATATTCTAATTTAAAAGATGATGTAGAAGATATTCTAAATCGTATTATTGAAACAAATCATATTAAAATATCGAATTTATCTATTAGAATTAAACAAGAAAAATCATTAGTAAAAAAAATTATGTATAAAAATAAGTATCAACATGTTGAAGATATTACAGATATTGTAGCATGCCGTATTATTACTCTATTTGAAGATGATGTAGAACGTTTAAAGGATTTAATCATGAAAAATTTTAATGTTATAGAATTATCGGATAGAAGGAAAAAGGAAAATAAATATAGAGAAGAGTATGGGTATAATTCGTTACATTTAATTGTGAAATTTACTAAAGAAAGATGTCAATTAGTTGAATATGAACACTATCAAAATGTTGCATTTGAAATTCAAATTAGAACTGCATTACAACATTCTTGGTGTGAAATTGAACATGGGCTAGGATATAAATCAAAATATGAAATTCCTAAACATATTCGCCGACGTCTAAATCGGTTATCAGCAACATTAGAATTATTAGACGAAGAATTTGTAGCAATATCTAAGGAAGTTGAGGAATACCACCAAGGGTTAGAACATGAAGAAAAAATATTGAAAACAGACATTAATATTTTATCTTTACAAAAATATGTGACCAATCATCCATTTATTCAATCATTAATGGAAGATATTAAGATACATTATGGTATTGAAATTGAATATGATGTAGCACTAATTTCTCAATTTAGATTGGTACAACGTTTAAACTATATGGGATATGGATATATTCATGAACTAGAGGAGTTATTAAATACACATAAAGTACAAATTGATATTATTTCTCAAAAATGGATGGAATATATTGTAATGAGGAAAAAAACTATTAATTATTATGTATGTGTTATTTGGTTAACAGTATGTGGCTTGATAGAAAATGATGATCATACAGTAAATGAAATTATTAATAAAGAAATTCTAGAAAAAATTATGGAATCAAGTAATATGTTGAAACAATGTGTATAAAAATAATTAATGTATATAGGAGGATAATATGAAATTTAAAGAAGTAGATATAAATACATGGGATAGGAAAGAGTATTTTAAACATTTTATTGATAGAGTGCCATTTACATATTCAATGACTGTAAAATTAGATATTACAAATATAAGGAATCGTCAATTAAAGGTATATCCAACGTTATTGTATTGTATTACTAAAGCTGCAAATCAATTAGAACAGTTTAAAACGTCTTATGTGGATGGGAAACTAGTGATTTTTGAATCAATGAATCCAAGTTATACCATATTTCATAAGGATACAAAAACATTTTCAGTTTTATGGAGTGAATATCATGATCAATACCAAGAATTTTTAAATACCTATAATAATGATTTAGAAAAGTATTCTAATATTCATCAAATTTATGCTAAAGAAAATATGCCTGCAAATATTTTAAACATAACAATGTTACCATGGGTATCATTTGAAGGATTAAATCAAAATATATATAAAGGGGAACAACATTTATCACCAATTTTTACAATGGGAAAATTTTATGAAGATAAAGAAAAAATTTACATACCTCTTTCAATTCAAGTTCATCATGCTGTTTGTGATGGATATCATGTAAGTTTGTTTGTTGATGAATTACAAAAATTAGTAAATGAAATAAAATAATGATGATCATCATTATTTTTTATTGAACATAATGTTAGTTTATGCTAACATTATGTTGTAAGGTATCGTACTAAGGGAGGAATTAAAGATGAATTTATCAATGGCAGATAGTGGAAAAGATGTATGCATATTAAAAATAAATGGGAAAGATGAAACACGAAAATTCTTAGCAAATTTAGGTTTTATTGCAGGGGTAAATATTAGTGTGGTGTCAAAACTAAATGGTAATGTGATTGTAAATATTAAGGATTCTCGAGTAGCATTAAGTAGTACGATGGCAAATCGTATTATCGTTAGGGAGGGATAAAGTGTGAATTTAAATGATGTAAAAATAGGTCAAACAGTAACTGTTAAAAAAATTGAATGTATAGGTGCACTTAAAAAACGTATTATGGATATGGGGATTACAAAAGGAGTAAGTATTACTGTACGTAAAGTAGCACCATTAGGTGATCCAATAGAGGTTACTGTACGTGGATATGAATTGTCAATTCGAAAACATGATGCTGAAAATATTATCGTTGAATAATTTTTTTAGATAAAATGTTAGTCTAGTCTAATAAGGAGGAATAGAATGAAAATAGCATTAGTAGGAAATCCAAATTGCGGGAAAACAACTTTATTTAATTTGCTTACTGGTAGTAATCAATATGTGGGGAATTGGCCAGGAGTAACAGTTGAAAAAAAAGCAGGAAAATTAAAATCAAATAAAAGTGTAGAAATTGTAGATTTACCTGGTATTTATTCATTATCACCATATACTTTAGAAGAGGTAGTTTCACGTAATTATTTATTAGAGGAACAACCTGACTTAATCTTGAATATTGTAGATGTTACTAATTTTGAAAGAAATTTATATTTAACAACTCAATTGATAGAAACTGGAATTCCAGTATTGATTGCTTTAAATATGATGGATTTACTAAAGTCTAATGGTGGAACAATTCAAATTGAAAAATTAAAAAAAGAACTACATTGTGATGTAGTAGAGATTTCTGCTTTAAAAAATCAAGGTATTAATGAATTAGTAAATCATATGTTAGATATAAAGGATTATTCCCCAGTCTCTATTTATCAAGATTCTATTATAAGTAATTTAAATGAAATAGAATTACTAATTCATAAACAGGTAAATCCAAAACAAAAAACATGGTTTAGTGTAAAATTATTAGAAAATGATTGTGAAACAATGAAACAAATTCATCTGGATGAATCTGTTACAAAAGAAATTGATCGTATTAGAAAACAAGTAGAAGATAAATACGATGATGATACAGAAAGTATTGTAACGAATTTACGCTATGAATTTATTTCTAAGGTAAGAAACAAATGTTTTAAAGCAGGTAAAAGAACAAATCAGACTGTTTCTGATAAAATTGATAGCATTGTAACTAATCGATTTTTAGCTATTCCTATTTTTGTATTGATTATGTCTTTTGTTTATTATTTAGCAATGCATTCAATTGGAAAAATGGGAACAGATTGGATGAATGATACATTATTTGGAAATATTATTTCAAGTGGCGTTGAAAACTTTTTAGAAGGAATTCATGTTATGCCATGGTTGATTAGTCTTATTGTAGATGGAATCATTGCTGGTGTTGGAGGGGTCTTAGGATTTTTACCTCAAATGATTGTTTTATTCTTATTACTAGCAATACTTGAAGATTGTGGTTACATGGCACGTGTAGCATTTATTATGGATAGAATTTTTAGAAAATTTGGATTATCTGGAAAATCTTTTATTCCAATGTTGATTTCTACTGGATGTGGCGTTCCTGGAATTATGGCAAGTAGAACAATAGAAGAAGAAAAAAATAGAAAAATGACAATTATGTTAACAACTTTTATTCCATGTAGTGCAAAATTACCAATTTTTGCTTTATTTACAGGTGCTATTTTTCATGGTTCAGCATTTGTTGCAACAAGTATGTATTTTATTGGTCTAATTACAGTAATTGTTTCTGGAATCTTATTAAAGAAAACAAAATATTTTGGAGGAGATCCAGCACCATTTGTAATGGAGTTACCACCTTACCATATACCAAGTGCAAAAGGAATATTTATTCATACATTAGATAGAGCAAAATCATTTGTTAAAAAAGCTGGTACTATTATTTTGCTATCTGCAATTTTAGTGTGGTTTACAAGTAATTATAATTTTAAATTGGAATCTGTAGATATTAATGATAGTATGTTAGCTTCTATAGGAACGTTTATTGCACCAATCTTTAAACCATTAGGTTGGGGAGAATGGAAAGCGGTAATGGCAAGTCTTACTGGTTTGATTGCTAAAGAGAATATTGTTTCTACATTTGGAGAATTATACGGAATTAAAGATGCAGTAGATAACATGTCTTCTGTTTGGCAACCAATAGCAGCATCATTTACACCAGTGACTGCATATTCCTTCATGGTTTTTAATCTTCTATGTGCTCCTTGTTTTGCGGCGGTTGGAGCAGTTAAAAGAGAAATGGGGAGCGCTAAATGGACATGGATTACAATTGGGTTTCAATGTTTAGTTGCATATATAGTATCACTGTTAATTAATGTAATTGGAAGTATGATTTTTTAACATGTCAACATTTATAGTTTTATTATTATTGTTGATTATAGTCATATACGCAATTTTAAGCCTTTGTAATCAGTGTAATTCATGTACTCATAGCTGTGGTGGTTGTTCAGGGTGTCGACCCAAAGATTCGATTTATGAATATTATTTAGAAGAAAAAAATAAATCTACAGATTTATAAAATAGTAGTAATAGGTATTATTTAATTAAATGTGTTTTTAAACATAAGTCTTAAAGTCAAATGTGAGTATTTTATTATCTTATTGTAAATAAAACGTCATTCGTTATGTAAGAATGATGTTTTATTATTTTAAAATTATTTATAGGTATTCATACTTTAGGTAAAAGATATTCATTAAAACTATTTTGTTTAAATATGTTATTAGTAGCTTCTAATCATTCTTTAGTATTCATAATTTTATTTTTTGAATTTTTTTAAGTTTTGTAGATTGAAGAGAATTAAGTCATTAGCTTTAGGAGATAAAATGAATTCTTCCTCACAAAGCCAATTACTAATAGTATTGAGTGAAATTAACACCCATATATATTTTATATGAATTAATGATTTGGTGTTTAACATGATTAGGATATATAATAGTAAAAGCTTTTCTTGTCTACCATGGACAAAACAAGCTTTACAAGAATTTTTATAAGATTGTATTTATTAACTAATATCTCTAATAGTACAACCTAATTAAATAGCTGCACATTTTTTATTACTGTTATCATCAATAAGTTGTTGAATAATATGTCACTTTTAAATAGTTTTGTAATAGTCCTTGATAAAATATTAATATTATTGTCATATTTTAACTTATATAAACTTATAATGTATCAAAATGTATATGCAATAGATTATTATTTTATAAGACAAAATCAATTTCTTATATAAAAAAGTAATAAAGTGCTTGATAAAAGGAAGAAGAGATGATAGAATAA
>JAHHSU010000012.1 GCA_020025035.1 Thomasclavelia sp.
GATAATGCAATTTCAATTTGTTGAAATTTTACTTGAAGCACTGATTAATAAAGAGTATGATAGGTATATCAATAATAGAAAAAGAAAGGAAATAAGAATGAGTAAAGTAATTAAATTAGGACAGTATAAAGGTGTTCAAGTAGAACTAAAAAAACAACCAGTAACAGAAGAAGAAATTCAAGGGGAAATGCAACGTTTATTAGAATCACATGCAAAATATGAGGATAAAGATACACCAGTAGAAAATGGTGACATGACAATTATAGATTTTGAAGGATTTAAAGATGGAGTTGCATTTGATGGTGGAAAAGGAACTGATTATTCATTAGAAATTGGATCAGGATCTTTTATCCCTGGATTTGAAGAACAAATGATTGGTATGAAAAAGGGAGAAACAAAAGATTTAGAGTTAACTTTTCCTAAAAATTATGGTGTAGCAGATTTAGCTGGTGCTAATGTAATATTTAAAGTAACTGTACACAATATTCAATCAAAAGTAAAAACAGAATTAAATGATGAATTTGTTGCTTCTTTAAATGCACCAGATATTAAAACAGTAGATGATTTACATGCAAATATTAAGTCATCATTAGAAATGTATCATGAACAAAATTTCAATGGCATGAAAGAAAATGCAATTTTTGATCATATTATGAATGATTCTAAAGTAGAATTAGATGATAAAGATATTGAAGAAGCTGTTAATAATCATATTTTATATATTCGAAATGATTTACAAAATCAAGGATTACAGTTAGAACAATATTTAGAAATGATGGGAACTAACATGGAAAATTTTAAACAACAATTAGTTCCAAATGCATCAAAACAAGCTCAATTTGAAGCTATTATTGATGAAATTGTTAAAGTAGAAGATATCCATACACCAAATCAAGAAGTTGAAGAACATATACAAAAAATTGCTTCTCATCATGGCATGTCAACTGAAGATGTATTAGAAAAAGTATCTAAAGAGTTACTTCAACGTGATTTAAATCGATTAAAAGCTAATCAGTTAGTAATGGATAATGCTATTGTAAAAGAATTATAAACGAAATTGTAAAGTGATCTTTGTTGATCACTTTATTTTTAGTTTAAAATGCTATAACTTTTAATTCGATTAGTGTATAATGGTAAAGAGGTGTAACATGAATAAAATAAAACAAATATATCAATATTATACTCTCAATATTACACAAGAAGACACTACAAGTTTGGCATATTACTTTTTATTATCATTGGTACCTTCTATTACTATCATTACAATGATGTTAAAAGTATTCCATGTTAATGTCGATTTTATCTATAATTTTATTAATCGTGTTTTTTCAGCAGATATTGCAAATATGATTGAAAAGGTTTTATATGATAATCGAGTAACCTATTTATCTATTGCTACAATTGTAGTCAGCGTTTGGGTGTGTTCTAAAGGGGTATATAGAATGATTGGAAAAGTAAATGAATTGTATCATACCAAACCAGTCTTTTTTATCAGACTTAAATTACAATCTATATTAGATACGATTATCTTTTTACTACTTGTAGTAGGGTTAATTATACTTTCTACGTTTATCCCTTTAATCATTAAAATGTTACAATTAAATACTACTGCAAAGTTTTATAATTATGTAATAGGATTTTTATTTTGTTTTAGTGTTTTATTAGTGTTATTTTATTTAGTACCAAGTGTTAAAGTAAAAGTTAGTGAAGTATGGTTAGGTGCATTAGTTAGTACAATTATTTTTTTCTTGATAGTAATAGGAATAGGCATATATTTAAAGTTTGCAAATTTATCAAATATTTATGGTTCGTTTGCATCGTTAGCGTTATTGTTATTAACGTGTAATCTTTTTGCAAAAGGATTGTATATTGGTTTTGTTATTAATGCACTAGGAAAAATGTAGAATGAAAGAGGAAGAAAATGAAAACAACAAAATTAGAAATTAAAAGATTAGGAATTAATGGAGAAGGAATTGGATATATCAACAAAAAAATTACATTTGTTAGAGGAACAATTCCAAAAGAAGAAGTAGAAATTGAAATAGTCGATGAAACTGCTAATTATAAAACAGGAAAGCTTGTTAAAGTAGTAAAACCAAGTAAAAGTCGTGTAAAAGCACCATGTTTTCAAGTTGAACATTGTTTAGGTTGTCCTATAATGCATTTAAATTATGAGGAACAATTATATTTTAAAAGAGATATTATTCGTGATAGTTTAAGAAAGTATACTGACATAGATATAACTCGTTTTGAATTTAGAAAAACTGTTCCAGCAACAAAACTTGAGGGATATAAAAATACAGTACATCTTCCAATTGTTTGTTTTAATCATAAAGTAACGTTTGGAATTTACCAAAGAGAATCAAAATATTTAACCGTGATGACAAATTGTTTGATGCATCATCCACTTATTAATCAGTGTCTATGTGATTTAGAAGAGATTTTCCAAGAAACAAATGCAAAAGAATACGATGAAATTCATCGTAAAGGGTTAAGATTTATCACAATTAGAGTATTTAATGATAAATTACAAATTGTATTTGTTACAGGAAGAGATGGATTAAATGACAAATTAGTTGAAAGAATAAGCAAGTTAGAATATATAGAGTCTATTTATTATACGATTAATACTAATAAAGGACAGGATTTTACCTTTGGACGTTATCATAAGATGTTTGGAAAAACCAAACAAGAGTTTAGATTAAAATCAAATAAATTTATTATTTCACCTAAGTCAGATTATTGTTTAAATCCTGCAATGGTAGAACCAATCATAGATATTGTCAATCAATTAATTGGAGATAGAGAATTATCTATTTTAGAAGTTAATGGTGGTATTGGTTGGTTAAGTTTAAATTTACCTGACACAGTAACTGTAAAAGGGGTTGAATATCATAAAGAACATATAAATGATGCAATGGTTAATGCTAGATTTTTACGTAAAGAACAATGCAGTTATGAATTTGGAAAAGTGGATGAAATTATTCCAACATTAACTAAACATAAAAACTTTGATATGTTTATTGTTCATGCACCAAAACTGGGAATGAGAAAATTAGTTATAGAAAGTTTAATTAAAGGAAAAGTAAAAGAATTAATTTATATCTCTTCATCTCCATCTTCTTTTGCAAAAGACGTTGCAGACTTACAAAAATACTATACACTTGATGTAGTTGTACCAATAGACCAAATGCCTAATACACAAAATGTAGTAGTAGTTGCAAAATTAAAACAACGTGACAAAAAAAGACGTTAAATTTATTGTTGGTCTATGTGTTATTAGTATAATCGTAGTATTTGGGTACTTTCTTTATTCACTTCATAATTATCAAAATCATACCAATGTGAATGTATATTATCATAATGAATTAATTGAACATTTTGATCTTTCAAAAGATGCAACCTATAAAGTTGAAGGAGACGTTGGTAATATGACAATTGAAGTAAAAGATAATGCTTATCGTGTAATCAATGTTGATTGTCCAAATCATCAATGTGAGCAGGTAGGTTGGGTAAAAAAAGGAAGTTTAAATACAATTTTATGTGTACCAAATGACATTTATATTATTCAAGAATAAAAGAATAACTAAATTAGTAAGAAAATTACTTACTAATTTTTTTATTTCATAAAGATCTTATTCATTTAATTTTTATATTAGTTATTTATTTTGACAAATAATGGCAATGTAAGAGTATAACGTGTCTATTTGTAGAAAAAAAGCTCAATAAAAATATTATAGGATAGAAAATTTGTCGTGATTTATCTTGTAGTAAATAGAATCCATGAAGGAATATTGTATCAATGAATAATGAGATGTATAATCATGGTATGGTTATCGGTATTGTTTTAATAAAGAATAAAAATAGTTTATCATAAAATGTAGGAGGAACTATATGAAACTAATTAAACAAATATTAAGTATCGTTCTTATCTTTGGATTAACAGGATGTAAACATAAAGAAAAGGTTGAATATTTTAAAAGTAGTTTTTCTGGTCCTTTTGATACAGTAACACAGTATATTACATATGCTACTTCTAAAGAGGAATTTGATCAACAAATGGCACTAATTAAAGAAGAATTTACCCGATTAGATCATTTGTTTGATAAATTTCATTCTCATCAAGGAATAAATAATATTAAAACAATTAATGATAATGCAGGAATTCAACCTGTTAAGGTGGCAAGTGAAATTATTGATTTAATTGAACAATCTATACAAGATTATCATCATATATCTAAGAAGGTGAATATCGCAATGGGTTCGGTATTAAATTTATGGCAAGAAAGCAAAGATAAGGTACTAGACAAAGTAGGGGTTCCTCCAACACTTGCACAATTAAAAGAAGCAAATAAATATACTCAAATAGATGATATTTTAATAGATAAAGATCAAGGAACTGTATTTATTCAAAATGCGAATACACAAATTGATGTAGGAGCAACAGCTAAAGGATTTGCAGTAGAAATCGTTAAAGACAAATTGATTAAACAAGGGGTAAAAAGCTTTTTGTTATCTTCTGGAGGAAATGTTGCAGGTCATGGTAAAAGATTGGTGAAATCAAAAGGTAATAAATATTTAAAACGAAGTAAATTAGAATACTCTTTAGGAATTGAAACGCCTAATAGTGGCCATTATGGTAAAAATTATCCAGCGTATATCATTGCAACTGATTTATCTGTAGTAACAAGTGGAGACTACCAACGATATTTTGTAGATCAAGATGGCAATAAATTCCATCATTTAATTGATCCTGATACGTTGTATCCAGCTTCGTATTTTCGATCAGTTACGATTATTACTAAGGATTCAGGATATGCTGATTTTTTATCCTCTGCTTTATTTTTAACCCCTTATGATCAGGGGAAAACACTTATTGAATCACTTGAAGGAGTTGAAGCGATTTGGTTAATGAATGATGGAAAAGTAAATTATTCATCTGGATTAGTAGAAGGAGATAATATTTATATTGTAAATAATGGTACAATTAAATAAAAAAATTATGTTAAAAATAAGTAAGAAGAAACACTCTAAAAGAAGTCTTGAATAAAGGACTTCTTTTTTAATCAAGAACATATAATACATTGGGTGATAGAGATGCTAGCAAGAAAAATTAGAAAATTACAAATATTATGTGTTATTTCACTAATACTTCAGCTTTGTTTTTACCAATGGATTCCATGTTTTCATTTTTTTGGAGTATTAGTATCGTTAATTATTATTTTAAATTCTAGAAATATAAAATGTATTGATGATCATTATAATCATTATATCATTTATTTGTTTTTATATCGTATATGTATTCATCCATATTTTGATGAATGGTATATTTTATCATTTTTATATTATATTTTGTGTGTCTATATTATTATTTTACTTTTACTTTCTTCATTTCATTGTTTGATGTAGTTTACTACTTTGTATACTATTAAAAAGATGTTATAATAATGAGTAAGAGGTGGTGGTAATATGTTTGGTCATTTACAGGTATATAGTGGTTATAGTTTTCAAGAAAGTACATTACTAGTAAGTGATATTGTTGCAAAAGCAAAAGCATTAAACCAACCTTGTGTGGCACTTACTGATACTAATAATTTATATGGTGCTATTGAATTTTATACATTGTGTCAAAAAAATCATCTTAAACCAATTATTGGTATGGAAGCATCTGTGATGATGGAAGAAGAAATATATCCATTTATTTTGTTAGCGATGAATACTAATGGGTATTTTTCATTATGTAAGATTTCTTCTTGTATTCAGATTCATGGATACATACAGTTAGAAGAATTAATAACATATAAAGAAAATATTATAATTTTAACCCCTGGAGATAATGGGATAATTGAAAGAAATATTGAAAAAAGTTTATTTGATTTAGCAATAAATTACCTAACATTATTAAAAAATAAATTTGGTGATCATTTTTACGTTAATATTCATTCTCATCATATCGCAATACAAGATCGTGTAAATCAAAAAATGATAGAACTAACAAAAAAACTAAATATTCAAATGGTATGTTCTAATGAAGTACGTTATATGAATCAAAAAGACTACTTAGCTCTAGAGTTTTTACAAGCATCAAAAAAATCAGAAACATTTCATCGCCAACATCAGTTTTTAACAGACCAAAAATATTTTAAAAGTGAAGAGGAAATGAAACAATTATTTGATGATGATATTTTAAAACAAACATCTTCTTTAATTGATCAATTAAATGTAGTAATCCCAATGCATCAGTTACACATGCCTGTTTATCCTACTCCTAGTGCGGGAAATAGTCATGAATATTTAAAAGAATTATGTATGACTGGATTAAAAAAACGTTTTAAAGGAAAGACACCTACTACTAAGTATATAACTAGACTTCAAGATGAACTTAGAGTAATTGATAAAATGGGTTATTCAGATTATTTCTTAATTGTATGGGATTATGTAAGATATGCAAAAATCAATGGAATATTAGTAGGTCCAGGAAGAGGATCTGCAGCTGGGAGTTTAGTAGCTTATGTTTTAGGTATTACCAATTGTGATCCTATTCAATATGATTTACTTTTTGAAAGATTTTTAAATGAGGATCGTATTTCTATGCCAGATATTGATATTGATTTTCAAGACAATCGTAGAGAAGAGGTTGTAAATTACATCGTTGAAAAATATGGAAAAGAACATGTTGCTGGAATAGTAACGTTTTCTTCTTATGGTCCTAGAGTAGCATTAAAAGACGTAGGAAAAGTATTAAATATTCCTTTACCTCGATTAGAGCGATTATGTTCAATGGTTCCTACTTCACCAAAAAATAGAAAAAGTGTATTAGAAATGTATCAAAGTAGCGCAAGATTTCAAACGACAATTGATCGAGATAACGATTATCGTTACATGATTGAAAGTGTTTTTTTAGTTGAACGATTACCAAAAAATACTTCACAACATGCAGCTGGAATTGTATTATCACAACAAAAAATTGATAGTGTAGTTCCTGTTTGTTTAGGACCTAATAATATGTATATTAGTCAATATTCTAAAGATTATATTGAAGATGTTGGACTAATTAAAATGGATTTACTTGGTTTAAAAAACTTGAGTGTAATTGATGATATTTTAAAAATGATTCAAAGAAATAAAAATATAGAAGTATCTTTAAATGACATTTTGCTAAATGATACAAAAGTATATCAGATGATTGCAAATGGAGATACTTTTGGTGTGTTTCAGTTAGAATCTGAAGGGATGAAGGATTTACTTAGAAAAATGCGTGTGAGTTGTTTTGAGGATATTGTAGCAGCTAATGCATTATTTAGACCTGGACCTATGAATAATATTCCAATTTTTTTAGCTAGAAAACATGGTAAAGAACCTATTGAGTATTTGCATCCTGATTTAGAACCAATTTTATCTTCTACATATGGCATTATGATTTACCAAGAACAAATTATGCAAATTGCTAAAAAGATTGCAGGATTTAGCTTAGCTAAAGCAGATATTTTGCGAAAAGCAATTTCAAAAAAAGAAACGAAATTAATGGATTCATTAAAAGACGATTTTATTCAAGGGGCGCTTTCAAATGGTTATTCATTATCAATAATTCAGGATATCTATGAATCAATTATGAAATTTGCAAGTTATGGGTTTAATAAATCACATTCTGTAGCATATGCATATGTTGCTTATCAAATGGCATATTTAAAAGCACATTATCCATTAGAATTTTTTGCTTCTTTGCTTACTGGTGAGTCTAATTCAACTAGTTCAAAACTACAAGTGATGCAAGAAGGAAGAAAATATGGGGTTAGTATATTACCTCCTTCTATTAATCAGTCGACTAATAAATTTGAGGTAGAAGGGCATCAAATTCGCTATAGTTTAACTGCGATTAAAAATATAGGAGAAGCGATTTATCAAGAGATTGAATCTGTACGTTCTGTTCGTAAATTTGATTCAATATTTGATTTTTTTGTCCGCATTTATCATCGAAATGTTTCAGTTTTAGCAATTGAATCATTAATCGATGCAGGAGCATTTGATGAATTTAAGTATCCTAGAAAATCAATGAAAGATAATATATCAAAACTTCAAGAATATGCACATTGTTATCAAAATAATCCTACTGATCAACCAATTTTAAGGGGAAATGAGTATTTTCATTTAGAAAAACTAGAAAAAGAAAAAGAAGTATTAGGGATTTATTTGTCCAAACACCCAATTACTTTATATAAGGAAAAGTATGGTGCAAATACAATTTCTATATTTGAATTTCCACGATATGTTTCTAAAAAGATTAAATCTATTTTAGTAATATCAAGAGTTAAAACAATCTTTGATCGTAATGGTAAACAAATGTGTTTTATTCATTTTTATGATGAAAGTGGATCAGTAGAGGCTGTAGTTTTTTCTCAAAAATTTGAATGTTTTCAAGATATATTAAAAACAGGAAATACAGTATATGTAGAAGGAAAAGTAGAGTATAAAGATTCATTATCATTACATGTTGAACATATGAAAGAATTAAAATTAGAAAGGACAGATTATGAAAAAATTAATATTGATTGATGGGAATTATTGGTTATTTAGTTCGTATTATGCTACGGCTTCAACAGGAAATTTAATGGTTAATAAAGAAGGGATTCCTACAAATGCAGTTTTTGGTTTTGCTAATCGTTTAGAAAATTTACTTAAAAAAAATCCAGATTATGTAGTTGTTGCATTTGATGCAAAAGGAAAATCATTTAGAAATGATATGATGGAAGACTATAAAGGAACAAGAAAACAAACACCCGAAGAATTAAAAATGCAGTTTCCTATTGTAAAAGAATATCTAGATGCACATCGTATTTGTTATATCGAAAAAGAAGGATATGAAGGAGATGATGTCATAGGAACATTAGCATCAAAAGCCTATTATCAAGGTCTTGAAGTTGATATTATTTCTGGTGATAAGGATATGATGCAATTAATTAATGATCGTATTACTTTTTATAAACATAATAATAAAACTAAATCAGACGATCCTATTACACCTGCAATATTTTTAGAAAAATACGGATTAAAACCTGACCAAATGAGAGATTTATTAGGACTAATGGGAGATAGTGCAGATAACATTCCTGGAATAAAAGGAATTGGAGAAAAGACTGCATTAAAATTATTACAAGAATATCATTCCATTGAAAATTTAAAAGAACACATGAATGAATTAAAAGGAAAAATGGGGGAAAATATTAGAGAAAATATTGAACAGGGAATTTTATCTAAACAAATTGCTACAATATTAACAGATATACCATTAGATTTTGATTTAGAAGATTACGTTATCAATCAGTGGGATCATAAAGTACTTGCTCATTTTTACCAAAAGTATGATATGAATAGTCTGTTAAAAAAGATGGTCATGAATCAACAATCAACACCATTTTTATCATCAGATGACTTTTCATTTTCTATTGTGGAAAAAATGCCTATTATTCAAAATGAAGCTGCCTTAATTAGCGGGGTGTATAATAGTAATTATCATAAATCTATTGTTTTAGGATATGCTATTTATTATAAGGAAGGATGTTATTTTATTTCTTATGAGAATGCTTTAAAAGATGAAGATTTTCAAGCATATCTAAGTAATGAAAATATCAAAAAATTAGGATATGACATTAAGCGTCATCAAGTTGCATCGTTATGGAATGGTATTAAGATATCTGGATATGACTTTGACTTACAGTTAGCTGCATACATATTAAATCCATCACTTAAAGATGAAGTAAAAAATGTTTGTGATTATTTTGGATATGATCAAGTAATGTATGATGAACAAGTATTTGGAAAAGGAGCAAAAAGATGTATTCCAGAGATAGAATTAGTCGCAAAGCATTTATGTTTACAAGCTAAAGCAATTTATTGTTTAAAAGAGGAAGTTATTTGTAGATTAAAAGAAGATCATCAATATGAGTTATATCAAAATGTAGAAATTCCAGTAGCAAATATTTTGGCTAATATGGAATTTACAGGTGCTAAAATGGATAAAGACGTTTTAACAGGATTAGAAAAAGAAATTGGTGGTCGTATAAAAACAATAGAAACACAAATTCATGAAATTGCTGGAGTGGAATTTAATATTGCTTCTCCTAAACAATTAGGTGAGGTTTTGTTTGAAAAATTAAATTTACCAAATGGTAAAAAAACAAAAACTGGATATTCGACTGCTATAGATGTATTAGAAAAATTAAAAAATGTACATCCAATTATTCCATTAATACTGGAATATAGAACTCTTACTAAAATTTATTCTACTTATATTAAAGGATTACAAGAACAAATATTTGTTGATGGAAAAATTCATACGATATATAATCAAGCATTGACTCAAACAGGTCGATTATCATCTGTTGATCCTAATTTACAAAATATTCCTGTCCGTAATGAACATGGAAAATCAATTAGAAAAGCATTTGTTCCTAGTTTTGATTATTTAGTTTCTTATGATTATTCACAAATTGAATTGAGGGTATTAGCTCATCTTGCATCTGCAAAATCATTAATTCAAGCATTTAATGATGATCAAGATATTCATGCTCATACTGCTAAAGAAATATTTAACGTAGAAGACGTTACAAGTGAAATGAGAAGACAAGCAAAAGCTGTTAATTTTGGAATTATATATGGAATGAGTGATTTTGGATTGTCTGAGCAACTTGGAATTAGTATTGCTAGTGCAAAGTCATTTATTGAACAGTATTTTAAAATGTATCCTGAAATTAAAGGATATATGGAACAACAAATAGACTTTTGTAAAAAAAATGGTTACGTACAAACGTTGTTGAATCGAAAAAGATATATTCATGAAATAAATGAAAAAAATTACATGCGACAAGAACTTGGCAAACGTTTAGCAATGAATTCACCAATTCAAGGAAGTGCTGCTGATATTATGAAACTTGCAATGATTAAAGTAGATCAGTTGATGAAGGAAAATAATGTACAATCTAAAATGATTTTACAAGTTCATGATGAATTAATTTTTGATGTTTTAGAAAGTGAACTAGAGTTAATGAATGAAATTATTAAGAAAGGAATGGAACATGCCATTCAATTAGACGTATGTTTAAAAGTAGAAGGAACATATGCTAAAAATTGGTATGATCTAAAATAATTAATTATGCCTGAATTACCTGAAGTAGAAACAATTAAAAATACGTTAATGCCATTAATCATAGGGGAATGTATTAAAAGTGTAGAAATATTGTATCCAAATATTATTGATGGAGATGCTAATGAATTTAAAGAAAAATTAAAGTCGTCTAAGTTTGTACAAATGGATAGAATTGGAAAATATCTTATTTTTATATTAAATGATAATGCCTTTATATCTCATCTTAGAATGGAAGGAAAGTATTATGTAGTAAATAAAAATGAACCTTATTCTCCACATTGTCATGTTATTTTCCATTTAGAAAGTGGAAAGGATTTAAGATATTGTGATACTCGTAAATTTGGTCGTATGTCTTTGACCGATCCAACACAATATCCATTTTTAGAACCTTTTTGTTCATTAGCCAAAGAACCATATATCATTGAGCCAGATAAGTTGTATCAAAAATTTCAAAAATCTACTCGTCCTATTAAAGACGTATTATTAGATCAACATATTATTTTAGGTATTGGAAATATTTATGCAAATGAGATTTGTTTTCAAATGAAAATCAATCCACTTACGCCTGTAAAAAACTTATCCTATAAAAGGGTAAAAGAATTGGTTCAAGTATCTATTGATATTTTAAATAAAGCAATAGAACAAGGCGGAACTACGATTCATACTTTTAGTTCTAATGGAATTGATGGAAGATTTCAAGTTCATTTAAATGTTCATGGAAAAATTAATCAACCATGTAATAAGTGTGGAAAAACAATAAAGAAAATACAATTACATGGTAGAGGAACTTATTATTGCCCACATTGTCAAAGAAAAAAATCATAGGAAAAAAGCACATTTGTGCTTTTTTATGTTAAAATAGTAATAAGGAGTGAGTAGATGATTATAGGAATAACAGGGAGTATTGCAACAGGGAAAAGTACAGTATCTAATTATCTTAGAAAAAAAGGATATCTAGTAATAGATGCAGATATTATTGCTCATCATGTATTAGAAACAAATGTTACATGTATTAAACAAATTTTACATCATTTTCCTTGTGATAATGGAAGTGGAATGATTGATCGACAAAAACTTGGAGATATTATTTTTCATCATGAAAATCAAAGAAAACTATTAGATTCTATTGTACATCCTTATGTAATTGATCAAATTCAAAAAGATGTTGCAAAAAACAATGATGAATATATTTTTTTAGATATACCATTACTTTATGAAGCACATTTAGAGTATTTGTGTCAGTATATAGTAGTAGTGTATGTAAGTGAAGATATTCAACTCCAAAGATTACAATTACGTAATCATTTATCCTATGGTCAAGCAATGCATCGAATTCGTTCTCAAATATCTATTGAGAAAAAGAAGCAACTTGCTAATTATGTATTGTATAATAATAAAGATATTCATTTTTTAGAAACACAAATTGAATGTTTCTTATTAAAATTAAAAGAAGGTGATTTGAAATGGAAGAATTGTTAAGCTGTGATACTTATGAAGTTTATGGTAAATCTAATCTTAGTTATGATCAAATAAGATCACTTACTATGTTGTATCAACCTTTAATTGGGGCTAATGCAATAAGTGTATATTTATCTTTATATAGTGAACTAGATATGATTAAACTTACTTCTTTAAGTTCTACTCATGCTCGTTTAACAATGATTACTTCATTATCCTTAAGTGAAATTAAAAGATGTATTGGATTATTAGAAGGAATCGGTTTAATGAAAACGTATATTCAAGAGAGTCATGATTGTTCCCATTATTTATATCAAATGATGTTGCCACTAGATTCTAAACGTTTTTTTCAAAACAATTTATTGCACACATTACTGTATAAATCACTAGGTAGTTTAGATTATGAAAAGAATAAATTTTACTTTTCATTAAATGAGACTAAGCTAGATTCATACAAAGAGATTACTGCCAAGTTTGATGATATATTTTATATTGAAGATACATGCGAAGAAGGAAAAAATATTTTAAAAGAAAAAAGTACTTTTAAACAAGTTGTATCTATGGATCCTGTGATTCAGTATCCTATGGATTTGTTTTATCAAGAGATACAAAAATTACAGGTAAGAAGAAATATAATTAGTGTTCAACTTGAAAATACAATTAAGCAATTAGGAGTAGTCTATCATATTGGTGCTCATCCAATGGCACAATTAGTTTTTGAATCTATAGAAAATCATCAAATTAATGAAAATACATTAATTATGAAGGCTAGAGCTTATCATGAATTAGAAGCACCACGTAAATTTGAACTAGTTCACCAAACTCAGCCAAGACAATATTCTTTTTCTAAAGATGGAAAAGATGCTAAGTCAAAGCATATACAACAATTAGAAAGTTGGTCGCCATATAAATTAATTGAAAAAAAGCAAGGGAGTACACCAACACGACATGATTTAACGATTGTAGAAAACTTAATGTTAGAACAAGGATTAGAAGCAGGGGTAATTAATGTATTATTAGAACTTACTTGGGCTCAAAATGATAATCGAATGTCTCGATCATACATGGAAGCTGTTGCTGCTACATGGAAACGAAAAGGGATTAAAAGTGTTCAAGAAGCAATGCAAGAGGCAAAAAATACGCTTAAAGCTAAAAGTAAATCCGCTAATGATTCTATGCCACAGTGGTATCAAGAACAAGTAGTAGATAACCAATTAAATGTAGATAATGAAGAAGGTTCAAATCATCATACAATTAGTGAAGATAAACTTCGTGAAATAATGGGTAATTTTTAGGAGGATAGAATGGAAAAGGTAACAAATAAAATACAACTAGCTGCAAATGTAAAACAAATCAAAAAGGAAAGTTTAGATTTTCTTTGTACTGATCCTAAGATTAAGACATTTATGGCTAATCATCATCTTTTACGTCATGATGTAGATGAATTTTGGATAGAATTACTAAATTATCATGAAGATTATCATCTTTGTAAAGGATGTAAACAAATTGATACATGTCCTAAAAATATGAAGGGGTATCAACGTATATTAAAATATGAAAATGGTCGTATTTCTTTAGATATGCAACCTTGTATATATGAAAAGGAACATGCTAATCATTTACATGTATTAAATAGCATTATTCCATGTAATATGCCTAAAGATATTTTTAACATTCCTTTTAAAGATTTAGAAATTAAAGATAGAGAATCTGTTCTTTCTAGCTTAGTAGAACATGCTACTAGCAAGCAAACAAAAGGAGTGTATTTGCATGGAAAGATGCAAAATGGGAAAACTACTATTATGGCATCCTATATTTATAGATTAGCTCAAAATGGAAAAAACTGTGCATTTATGAATGTTCCTACTCTAGTTTCTATGATGAAAGAACAATTTTCTACCTCTAATAGTAATCTAGATTTAATGTATCAATTAAAAGTAGTAGAGATATTAGTATTAGATGATATTGGTAGTGAAAGTATTACACCATGGGTAAGAGATGAAGTTATAAGTTCTATTATTTATGATCGTGCATTACGGAATTTACCAACTTATTTTACAAGTGTATATAGTTTAGAGGAGTTAAAGAAAATATATTCTATATCTAATAAATCTCAAGATAAGATTAAAGCCGAACGTTTAATTGAGAAAATGAAAGCGGTTTGTGTAAGTATGGAATTGAAATCTTCTAAAATTTCTTGATAAATAAAGTATAAATGATTGAAAAAAAATCAATTCATGATAAAATAACACATGAATTGGACTAGAGGTGATTATATGGTAAAATGCATAGGTGTTCTAACTTCTGGAGGCGATGCACCAGGAATGAATAGTGCAATTAGAAGTATTGTCAAATCATCCAATCACTTAGGTATTGATGTTATTGGTATTGTTGGTGGATTTAAAGGGTTATATTTTAAACATTTTAAATCATTGACTATCGAAAATACTTCTAATATCACCTCAATAGGTGGTACAATGCTTAAATCATCAAGATTTGAACAGTTTAAAGACACAAAAGTGGCTAGTCAATGTATTGAAAATCTTTATGATATTGGCATAGATGCATTAATTGTAATCGGTGGTGATGGATCGTTTAGAGGAGTTAAAAAAATATCTGAGTTAGGTTTTCCAGCAATTGCAATACCAGCTACAATAGATAATGATATACCTGGAACATGTGCAACAATAGGATTTGATAGTGCCTTAATGACAATTGTTAATAGTATTGAAATGCTTAAAGATACTGCAAGAAGTCATGAAAGGTGTTTACTTGTTGAAGTGATGGGAAGATATTGTAGTGATTTAGCGCAGTATGGTGCAATGGCAAGTGATTCTGAAATTGTAATATGTAATGAATCAGATATTGATTTAGATGATATATGTCATCAAGTACGTGAAATGGTAGCAATTAAAGGTGAAATGATTGTAGTAGTATCTGAAAATGTTACGGATGTATTTGAATTAGCTACTAAAATTGAAGAAAGAACAACGATTGAATGTAGAGGAATTAGGCTAGGGTATATACAACGTGGTGGAAAACCTTCGCCAAATGATCGTATCTTAGCTTCAAGATTTGGTATTCATGCAGTGGAATTATTAAATAACGGTAAAAGTAACCTTGCAATATGTTGGAATGCAGGAGAAATTACTTATAAAAATATTGATGATGTGTTAAATATGAATACTAAAAGTTGTGGTATTTACGAAGATTTTAAAAAACTTCGTTAATATATATTTGAATTTTAAAAAGGAGATATAGGAATGAACACTTTTAAAAAAACAAAGATGGTATGTACAATTGGTCCTGCTTCAGAACCAAGAGAAATTTTAGAAAGCTTAATTGATGCAGGAATGAATGTAATGCGTTTAAATTTTTCTCATGGTGATTTTGAAGAACATGGTGGACGTATTAAAACTGTAAAAGCAATTAAAGCTGAAACTGGAAAAGAATGTGCAATTTTATTAGATACTAAAGGACCAGAAATTAGAACTGGAAACTTTGTAAATGGATTAGCACAATTCAAAAAAGGACAAAAATCAGTAATTTGTTATGAAGATATTGAAGGAACAAGTGATCGCTTTTGCATTACATATAAAGACCTTTATAAAGATGTAAAAAAAGATGGAATTATTTTAGTAAACGATGGACAAGTAGAATTAAAAGTAGAAGGTGTTGAAGGGAAAGACATCATTACTACATGTTTAAATAATGGTGATGTAAAAAATAAACGTGGAATTAATGTTCCAGGAATTAAATTAGGATTTGAATATTTATCTGAAAAAGATATTAGTGATATTACATTTGGTTGTGAACAAGGAATTAATTATGTTGCTGCATCATTTGTAAGACGTGCTGATGATGTAAAACAAGTAAGAGCATTACTTGATAAAAATGGTCGTCCTGATGTACAAATTATTGCAAAAATCGAAAATAGTGAAGGTGTTAGCAACATGGATGAAATCCTTGAAGTTGCAGATGGAATTATGGTTGCACGTGGAGATTTAGGTGTAGAAGTTCCTGCAGAAGATGTACCATTAATTCAAAAAGAATTAATTAGAAAATGTAATGCTGTTGGGAAAGTAGTTATTACTGCTACTCAAATGTTAGAAAGTATGCAAAAAAATCCACGTCCAACTCGTGCAGAAGTAAGTGACGTAGCAAATGCAATTTTTGATGGAACTGATGCTATTATGTTATCAGGGGAATCTGCACAAGGAGATTATCCTTATGAAGCTGTTTCTACAATGGCTAGAATTGCATTAAAGACAGAAACTGCATTAGATCATGGATCATTATTTAGAAAGGCAGAAAGAACTGCAAAAAATGATGATGCAGATGAAGCAATTGTTATTTCAGTTGCAGAAATTGCTAACAAATTTAATGTAGCAGCTATTGTTGCATTTACTGAGTCAGGTCGTACTGCACAAAGAATTTCTAGATATAAACCATGTTGTCCAGTTATTGCAGCTACACCTCATGAAAAAACATTGAAAAAATTAGCATTAAATTGGGGAGTAAAATCTGTAGTTTGTAATCCAATCAAAAAGGTTGAAGATACTGTTCCTTATGCAATTCAAATTGCAAAAGAAAATGGTGTTAAAGCTGGATCAAAAATTTTAGTAACAGGTGGAAATCCTGGACAAACTGGATCAACAAACTTCTTAAATTTAGTTGTTACAGTTGATTAAACATAAATAGAATGATAAAGAAAATATAAGTTTAATAATTTGTATTTTCTTTTTTTATCATAGGATATTTATAAAATGACATAGTATTAGGATAAATGTGTTATGATAATATTAAGTATAAAATAAAATTTAAGACATTAAGGCGGTTGGTAAATATGGATGTAAAGACAAAAATGAAATTAGTAGGATTTCTAAATAAATTTGTTAGTAATCGTTCTAAACATATCTATACTAATTGTTTTGTTGCACAAATCACTGATTTTTCAAATTATCCAAAAGATGTACATTTACCTAAAAAAGAATGTTACAAACTAGGAATATCAACGTCTTATTTAAATGAATTTTATGATAAGTTTAATTCCTTAGATTCTACTAATCCTCATGGAATTATGGTGATTAAGGATGGTTATGTAATTATGGACGTTTCCTATCGTCCATATCATAATCATTTCATGCATGCAACACACTCCTTATGTAAAAGTATTACAACACTAGCTATTTTACTTGCTGTTCAAGAAAAGTTGTTGTCATTAGATGATTTAGTTATTGATTATTTTAAAAATGATGTATTATTTATTCATGCAATGAAACAAAAAAATTTAACGATTCGTCATCTTTTAATGATGAGTAGCGGAGTTGATTACAGTGAGTTAAATTGCTATTTTGATAAAAATTGGGTAAAAGGTTATTTTGAAGCACCTTCAAAATTTAAACCAGGAACAGAATTTAGTTATAACAGCCTAAATAGTTATATTTTATCTGTTATTATCACAAAAGTAAGTCATGTTACATTAGAAGAATATTTAACACCAAGATTGTTTGAACCATTAGGAATATATGGGCATTTTTATGAAAAATGTCCAAAAGGATACAATAAAGGTGGTTGGGGTGTCTATTTAAGTTTAGAAAGTATGGCTAAAATTGGACTTTTATATTTACAAAAAGGTAGTTATCATAACCAACAAATTATTGAATCTAGTCTTATAGAAGAAGCAATAACTTATCAAATTGATACGACAAAAGATTTGCATCTTTATGGATATGGCTATCAAGTTTGGATGAATGAAACAAAGGGATGTTACAATTTAAATGGAATGTTAGGACAAAATGTCATTGTAATTCCTCATCATCAAATGTTAGTAGCTATGACTGCTGGAAGTACCTCATTTTTTTCTAATAGTGCTGAAATTAAACTTATTAATGAATATTTTGTAAAAGGATTATTTTTAAAACCTAAGTTATTTGATCCAATATATTACATGAGATTTCAACGAAAAATGAAAAATGCGAAATTTAGTAAGTTTAAAGAGGGCATTTCTATTGATCATATTGAAAAATATTTTAAACAAAACATTAAATTAGAAACAAATAATATCAGTATTATGCCTTTGTTTTTACAAGGAATTACAAATAACTATACATTAGGAATTGATTCTATTTATTTAGATTACATAGATAATATGTTAATTGTTAAAATTGTGGAATCTAATCATGAATACTGTTTTCAATTGTGTTCATCTAGTGATAATTATCACACAATTAGTTTTCAAGAAGAAGTATATTTAGTGGGAGTGACATATGAATTAACCTATGATGAAGATGATCATTATGTATTAAAATTACAGATTGATTACGTTGAAACATCAAATAGTAGGATTATTAAAATCGTATTTGATAAACAAAAATGTGTAGTTAAATTTGATGAAATTCCTAGATTAATGGATTTATTAGAGGGTAAAGGAAATGTTACAGTAATTCCTAATAAATTAAAGAATGAATTATTACAATTTCATTATTTTCAGTATAAATTAGATACATGGATATGTCCTAGTGTTAATGGAAGGATTGAGAAAAAGGAATCGTTTTGATTTCTTTTTTTATTTATGATAGTATAAGCAAGGAGAGTGATCTTGTGGGAAATTATACAGTGATAGACTTTGAACTAGCTAATCGACATCCAAGTAGTATTTGTGCAATAGGATTATGTTATGTAAAAAATAATAAAATAGTTAAAACATATTATTCGCATGTACGACCAGTACCTTTTTTAATGGAAAGAGGAAACTATAATATTCATAAAATACACATGGATCAATTGAAGAATGCACCTACTTTTGATCAGGTATGGAATGAGGTACAAATGTACTTTGAAAATACGACAATCATTGCTCATAATATTCAACAAGATTCGTTTTATTTAAGAGAAGTATTAGACTATTATGGGATTGCATATCCTGATTGTAAAATGTCATGCTCCTTTGTTTTATCAAAAAAATTATTACATGATTGTACTTCATTTAAATTGGATGGGCTTGCTAGTTATTTTGGTTTTCAATTTAAGCATCATCATGCTTTAGAAGATGCTTTAATGTGTACAAGAATTATAAAGAGTTTACTTTATCTTTATCACTGCAAGGATATTGATGATTTGCATCGCTTAACAAAAGTAAACTATGGTAGAATGAAACCAGGATATTATTGTAATCTTTATATGAGTGATATTACAAATAATCATGAAAATACGTGTTTGTTAACTGAAATAACTAATCCAGCGCTTTATCAAAAATGCTTTTGTTTTGATTCTATTCACTCTAGTTCATTATTAAAATATCAAAATAAAATTATCCATGCTGGAGGATTTGTTCAAAATAATGTGAATTTGAATACAACTTATCTTGTGGTAGACAAACATCACATTAGTAAAAATTACAAAAAAGCACGATTATTACAAAAAAAAGGACAGGATTTAAAAATTATTTCCTATACTAGTTTAAAGAAAATGATTAATCATCATTAGGAGGACTTATGAAAAAAATATTAATTATGATAGTATGTTTATTTATTCTTTCTGGATGTATTACATCAAATAAGCCAAATCTTATCTATAGTGATGGAGAATTTGAAGGAATAGGAATGGGAGCAGGAGGAGAGATGAAAGTTTCTGTTACAATTTTGGATAACCAAATTAATCAAATAGAAATTGAAAGTAATCAAGAAACAGTTAGTTATTTAGATGAGATAAAAGATAAAATAATCCAAGATGTAATTTCAAATAATGGAACGCAAGAAGTAGATGTAGTAACAGGTGCTACACCTTCAAGTCAGGGATTGTTAGATGCAATTAATGATGCGTTAAATAAATCTAAAGAAGCATTAAACGGACAAGATAATGCATAATAGAATTAAAAAATTAGTTTATATTTCTATATTTGCTTCGTTAGCTATAACTCTTCATGTATTTGAATCCTATTTAGTTGTGCCATTACCATATGGTATAAAACTTGGTTTTGCTAATATTGTGGCATTAGTTGTTATGGAAGTAATGTCTGTTAAAGATATGTTTTTAATTAATTTTTTAAGAGTAGTTCTTAGTGGAATGATTAGAGGAACGATTTTTCATTATACATGGTTTATTTCGTGTGGAGGAGTATTATGTAGTAGTATTGCAATGGCTATTGTAAAAAAAGTTTGGAAGCTTCCACTTGTTTCATTATCGATTATAGGAGCATTATTTCATGGGATAGGACAAGTAATAGTAGTAGTATATTTATATCAAAATGTATTTGTTTCTTATATATTAATTCTAATCATGATAACTTCTATTCCTACAGGAATATTTACAGGATTATGTGCTAATAGCATTGTATCTTATTTACAAAAACACCATTTTTATGGAAAATAGTTAATATAAATCAAAGACATTTATTTTTATAATATTGTTGAATAAATGTCTTTTTTTCATAATCATTGTAGATGTTTCATATATTTTAATGGGTGAGAAGATGAAAAAAATAATATTATGTCTTATTGTATTTTTACAACTGATTATTCCAGCACACGCTGAATCTACCTCGTTAGCAGCAAATGCTGGTTCTATGATATTACTAGATGCTAGTAGTAGAAAAATATTAAATTCTAAAAATGAAACAGAAAAAATGTACCCTGCTAGTACTACAAAGATCATGACAATGATTTTAATGTTTGAAGCAATTAATAGTGGAAAAATTTCTTTTGATGACATGGTAACTGCTTCAAATTATGCAGCAAGTATGGGTGGAACTCAAGTTTATTTAGAACCAAATGAAACAATGAGCCTGATGGAATTATTTAAGTGTATGGCAATTGGTTCTGCAAATGATGCAACAGTTGCTATTGGAGAGTATATTGCTGGAACAAATGATGAATTTATTAAAATGATGAATGCAAAAGCTAAAGAGTTAAAACTTGCAAATACAAACTTTACCAATGCAACAGGATTACATGATGAAAATCATTATAGTTGTGCTTATGATTTAGGAATGATGGCAGCATATTTAATTGAAATTGGAGGAGATCAATTATTATCAGTTACATCTACTTATGATACGTATATTAGAGAAAATACTGCTGAAAAATTTTGGCTAGTAAACACAAATAAATTGCTTAATGGGTATCCTGGGGTGGATGGATTAAAAACAGGATATACTAAGGAATCAGGATATTGTATTGTAACTACTGCAGTTAAAGATAATTTTAGAGTTATTGGTGTTGTGATGGACGAACCTGATCCTAAAACTCGTAATAACGAAATGTATGAAATGCTTGATTATGCATTTAATATGTTTGAAAAAAAACTTATTTATCCTAAAGGAGAAATTGTTAATGAAATCCCTATTTTAAATAGTGAAATCAAAACTGCTTCATTGTATGCAAAAGAAGATATTTCGTATTTAATGAAAAAAACAGATGACAATGAGGCAGATTATGATATTGAGATTATTCATCAAACTGCTCCTATTCAAAAAGACGAGGTAGTTGCTAGAATGAATATTCGTTTAGGAGATGATATCATAGAATCATTTGATTTAATAGTTAATGAAGATATTAATGCTTTAACTTTTTTTCAAAGAATGATAATGGATATACAATATTTATTTCAATAGTTGTAAAATAAATTCTATTTTTGACTAGAAATCTCTACTTTTGTCAAAGTTATTTCCTTTGTCGTAAAATTAGTTTATCATAGTAAGGCAAGGAGGGATTTTGTGTCTAGTAAGATTGAATTTTATGCAGACGGTAATTATTTAAAGGTTTGTTTTTTTGGTGAAATAGATACACTATCATTAAGTAATTATCGTGATTTACTGATTAATAAAGTAAATGATTATAAAATTGTTGTTTTTGATTTTAAAGAGGTATCATTTGTTGATAGTTCAGGAATAGGATTAGTATTAGGCCGTTATAATCAAATTAAAGATAATGGAGGAATACTTTATTTGATGAATTTAAATAAAGTAGCTTATCATTTGTTTGAATTAACAGGTATATTTAGTTTAATGGAGTATATTGAAGATGATAAAAATATTTACACAAAGGTGGGGATAAGTAATGACACAAATGGAGATTAAATTTAATGCAAGTTTGTTAAATGAAGGTTTTGCAAGAAACAGTGTTAGTTCATTTATCATGCCACTACAACCAACAGTTGATGAAGTGATTGAAATAAAAACAATTGTTTCAGAAGCAGTATCAAATGCAATTATTCATGGATATGCAAACGATGACACAAAATATGTCGTGATTAAAGCATGTATTAAGGATAATATATTGAATCTAGAAATTATAGATCAAGGAGTTGGTATTGATAATATTGAGCAAGCTAAAACACCATTATTCTCATCTTTAAAATCCATTGAACATGCGGGAATGGGATTAAATATTATTGAAACATTATCTGATGAAATGGTAATTGATTCATCATCAAGTGGGACTAGACTAATGATTAAAAAAGAATTTAAACATGCCAACTAGTACATTAGAACTGATTGCATTTGCTCAACAGGGGAAAAAAGAAGCAATTGATCAATTAGTAGAACAAAATATTGGATTAGTATGGTCTATTGTTCATCGTTTTAAGAACAGTTATTACGACAAAGAGGATCTATTCCAAATTGGATGTATTGGTTTGATGAAAGCAATCTATCACTTTGACTTTTCCTATAACGTTCAATTTTCAACTTATGCAGTACCTATTATTATGGGAGAAATTAAAAGGTACTTTAGAGACGATGGAACTATTAAAGTATCTAGACAATTAAAAGAATTAAATCTTAAGATTCAAAAGGTAAAAGAAGAATTAATGAATGAAAATCATTATGAACCTTCTATTGATGAAATTGCAAATAGGTTAGGGGTTGATCCTCAAGATGTTATTCTTGCAGTAGAAGCGTCTTATTATCCAACCTCGTTAAATGAACCAGTATATGAAAAAGATGGATCTACTATTTCTATGGAAGATAGAATTGTAGATAAAAGACATCCAATGTGGTTTGAAAAAATGGCATTGGATATGGAAATTGAAAAGTTAGATGATAAAGAAAAAATGATTTTAGATATGCGTTATAATAAGGGATGTAATCAAGATGCCATTGCAAAAATACTAGGAATATCTCAGGTTCAAGTTTCTAGATTAGAAAAGAAAATAATATTAAAGTTAAGATCACGATTAGTTGAAGAATAAAATTCTTCAACTTTTTTTAAAAATTAATAGAAATTCATTTATAACAACGCTATAATAAAGTCATGAGGTGTTAGCATATGCAAAGCAACAAATTGTTGTCTAAATATACAATAGTTTTATTGTTGATTTTTATTATGGTATGGCAACTTATTCCAATGATTTATAGAGTAAAAGGAATTTCAATGGAACCAGAGTTTAAAAATAATGATTATGTTGTGATTGATTATTATCATCGACATAAATCATATCAAAATGGAGATGTTGTCATTATTAAAAAGGATCATGGTAATAGACCAATACTTAAACGTGTTATTGGAATAGCAGGTGATCATGTACAAATTATTGATAATGAGTTGTATGTAAATGGCAATAAACAAATTGAAACTTATGTATTAGATAAAATGAATACCCATGATTTAGATTTTGTTGTTCCAAAAGATCAATTATTTGTTCTTGGAGATAATCGAAATTCTAGTGTAGATTCACGTCATTTTGGATTAGTTAATGTTACAAATGTTTTAGGAAAGGTTATTTTACATATTTAAATGAATATGTATATAAAGAAGGTGGGATAAAATGGATTACAAATTAAATTTAGATAGAGGAAAAGCAATTTTAAATTTTTCAGAAGAGTTTTGTCGTACGAGTTTAGAAATATTGGAAAGTAGTGGATTTGATCGTGTAATGAACTCGTTTATTAAAAATCTTCAAAGAAAGGACGATACAATCTATCGCTATTTAAAAAATTGCAATGATGATAAAGGAATTATTGAAGATTTAAAAATCATTTCTAAATTATTATTAGTAATGAATGCAGATGAAATATGTCATATCTATCAAGATTATGCTCCATATTTTTGTGATCGTGAGATGTTTATTAGTATAGTGGAAGCTTTTTATTTATTTTGGCGACGTTTAGAACGTTATGCAGTGGTTTATAATAAACATATCCAAACAGGATTCCAAAATGTTCAATTTGTTGAAGCCCAAAATAAATTTGAAGAATTAGTCTTATCTACTTATAGAAAAATTGAAGAATCTGCTTTAGGGTATAAACAAAGAATTTATAGACAAATTACAGCAGGAGTAAATGCTGGTTTAATCGTTAGCCAACTTCATACATCATTGCCTGAAGAATATCACAATTTAAAGGATATACCATTTATTCAGTCTGTTACTATTCATCCTCCGTTTATTACATATTCTAAACGTAATAAGCGTGATGGGGTTTTTCCAGAAATATATGAAAATCCAATTGAAAATATACAATTTAAGAAACATCAATGGTTTTGTTATCCAGCAAAAGTCGGTGATTTAATTGCATTTGTTTATTTTAATGTTGCATTTATGTCACAAGGTGTTACGTTATGTAATTTGTTTGAATTAGCATGTGAGGAAGAATATTTAAATCGTAAACCTGATATGATATATGTTTACGGATATGATGATGGACAAAAAAATGAAGTATTTTATCAAGATAATAAAAATGACATGATGGTGGCATTACTTTCTGCACACGATGATTTTGATTATTTTGGTTATATGAAAAAAATGATTCTTACATTGCATAATGTAAGAAAAATTAATCATCATCAGTTGCCAATTCATGGTGCTATGGTAAAAATGATTTTACAAAATGGAGATGTAAAAAATGTTGTAGTAATGGGAGATAGTGGAGCTGGAAAATCAGAAACAATTGAACAAATTAAAGTATATGGTGCACCATATATTAGAGAAATTAAAACAATTTATGATGATATGGGTGTTTTAATGTGTGATAATGGTGTGGTTAAAACATCAGGGACAGAAATTGGTGCATTTGTACGACTTGATGATTTAGATGTAGGATATGGATATAAAGAGTTAGACAGATCAGTCTTTATGAATCCTGACAAAATTAATGCACGAATTGTAATTCCAATTACTCCTTATAAAGATGTTGTTGAACATCATAATGTAGATTACTTTTTATATGCAAATAATTATGAAAGTGATGGTAGTTCACTTACGTTCTTTGATAATATAGATAGTGCTTTGGATGTTTTTAGATCAGGGAAAAGAATGGCAAAAGGAACAACAACTGAATCTGGTATTGTAGAAAGTTATTTTGCAAACCCATTTGGTCCAGTTCAAAGACAAGAAATGACAGATAAAATATTAGTGGATTACTTCCAAATGATGATTAATCAAGGTGTAAAAATTGGTCAAATTCGCACAAGACTAGGAATTGTTGGAAGAGAACATAGTGGTCCAAAAGAAGCTGCTATTGCGATTTTAAAAGAAGTTGTTGGAGATAACTTCAATATTCCAAGTATATAGTTAAATCATTTTAGATTGATAAACTCCTTTGTGAAAATACATTTTAAAGGAGTTTTTTTCATTGATGTATGTCTTGTTTAACTAAAATATTTTTATCATATTTATAATTCCACTTTTATTTTACAATTCAGGGCTCATTTTTTATTCTTGCTATAACACAGTTCAACTTAAAGACTATAAAAAATGATAAAATGTCAGGAGGATTTTATGATAAGTTCAAACGAATTTAAAGAAAAATGGAATAAGGACATATCTCCATTAGTAGAATATAGCGAAGAAGTAGTTAATGGTTTAAATATACCTATAGAAAGTAAAAGATTTTTAATAGAAAGTGGGTTGCCAGAATCAGCTGCACCATTTTTAAGTTTTGAAACAATGGATAAAGGAGCATTATTAAGATTAATAGAAAAATATAACTTAGATAAGGATTATATTTATATTGGATTTACAGGTGAAGGTGATATTTTAGCTATAGAAAATAATTCAGGGATAGTTATAACTATAAATCATGAAACATATGAAGAATCATATGTCAATAATTCTGTGCAACAGCTAGCAGAAAGTTTACTAGAATATTCAGAGTTTATAAAAAGAATTAAAAAAGTTAATGGTGGACGTGCATATTTAAATAAGACTTGTTCTAGAGAAGAATTAAATATTTTAAAAGATAAATTAACTTTAATTGATGATAGATGTTTAGATAGTAATAGTTTTTGGTGGAATAAGATAAGTAGCTTTGAATAACATAAAAATAGTGTATATGAAATTTGTATAATAAAGACTCAAAATAATACAATGGAAGCGACAATATGACATTTATTTATGATAAAAGATAAATGGTGGATGGCAGCGGTTAATATTAAAGAAATGATTTTATAGAGATATTAAGTAATTAGTATGAAGAGATAGTAGAAATAGAA
>JAHHSU010000013.1 GCA_020025035.1 Thomasclavelia sp.
GTTAGATACTGTATTTATAATGTCAAATGAAATAATACCTTCAAAATAATAACGACTAAACATATTAGCAATTGATTCTGGAGAATTAAAGCTATTAATAAATAAACCAATTGTTTTTTTCTTTATTCTTTCAAAACTATTAGAATCAATATCGTATTTATCTAAATTTAAAAGTACATTATTAAGATAATCAAGTAATTGTTTTGTATCTTTTGTATCTCCACCAATTTGAATAAACGAGTAATCTCTTTCTTGTGTATAGCTTGCACCAAAACTGTTGTTAATTAAACCTAAATTAAGCAACTCATCATAGATTGGACTACTTTTTGAAAATAGAATATCTAATAATATATTCATTGCAACTTCACGCTTTATTTTATCTTTACTAGAAGTTAGAATATCATTTACTTTAATAGATATCATTAATTTTGGCATACTTATATCCATTTTTAAAACTTCTTCTTTATTTTTTACTGAATTAGGTTCATTAATTTCTTTTCTTATAATTGGTTGAGGTAAGTCAAAATGTTTTTTGGCTTGATTTTGCTTAATTAATTCCATCATATTTTCAGGTTGCAAATTTCCTACAACAAAAATCATCATATTACTTGGATGATAAAATGTATGATAAGCTTGTTCTAACATTTCTTTAGTTGTATTATTTACAGTTTCACAAGTACCTGCTATATCAATTGCTACAGGGTGATTTTGATATAAATTTGAAATTGAACCAAAATAACTACGCCAATCTGGATCATCGTCGTACATACTAATCTCTTGACAAATAATTCCTTTTTCTTTTTCTACATTTTGATCAGTTAAATACAATTCTTGAACAAAATCAAGTAATAATTCTACACACTCATTAACGTTTCTAGCTGTTGAAAATAAATATGCAGTACGTGAACTTGACGTAAAAGCATTCGTACTTGCACCAAGCAATGAAAATTTGTCACTAGCATCTCCATCTTCCATTTCAAACATTTTATGCTCAAGAAAATGTGCAACACCATCTTCTACCTTAATCATTTCACTTTTACCTAATGGTATAAATGATGTATCTATTGAACCAAATTGTGTAGAAAATAATCCATACGTTTTACTAAAACCTTGTTTAGGTAATAAATAAACATTTAATCCATTCTCTAACTTTTCATGATATAAAGTTTCTTTAATAGTATCATAGTAAATTTTTTCCATAATTACTCCTCGTTTCCTTCAAGTAAAAAGATAGTATCTAATTTTACTTTTTGACTAACTCTAATAACATCTTCCTTTGTCACTGCATTTAATTTTTTAATATATTGGTCATTACTTTCACATTTATTTACTAGATCTCTGTTATATGCTAAGGCAATAATATTTGCAATATCATCATTAGCTTTAATTAAATTATTTTCAAACATACGTTTTGTAATATCAATTAATTGTGTGTCAAAATCTCCTTTTTGAATTTGACCTAATTGTTGTTGAACTAAATCTTTGGTTTTTTCAAAATTTTCTCCTTCAATTCCTGCTGTAACACACATGATGCCATTAAACGCATCAAAACTAGAATTAATATAATAACATAAACTATGTTCTTCTCTTACTGTCTTAAATAAAAGTGAGTGAGCAAAACCTCCAAATAGACCGTTAAATATTGTAAATGCATAAAAATCATCATCATCAAATTTTGTATTTACACTATATCCCATATTCAATTTTGCTTGAACAATTTCTTGCTTTTCTATTTTTTCTTCTACATGATTACGATTTGAAACATAACATGTTGGTGCATTTATTTTACTATTTCTTGCTTTAAATGGTAAATATTTATTTACTAATTCTTCAATGTTTTCCTTTACATCTCCTACTACATAAATATCAATCTGATCTTTATCTAAACATTTTAAAAAATACTCATATAAATCACTACTTGTAATTTGGTCAATTTCTTCTTCATATCCAAATGTAGGAATACCTAGAATTTGGTTTTCTCCCATTATTTCAATCATTTTTTCTAATGAATACGAATATTTATCATCTTTAAGAGCTTGCATTCTCCACCTATATTCTTGCTTTTTTTGTTTAAACACATTTTCATTAAAATGATTTTGTTGTACATTTGGGTTGAAAAGAATATCATGTAAAAATTCCATTTGTTTTTCAAATAAGTTTTCTTTTTTTGGTAAGTATTGTTCATCTACACAAACACCAAATAAATGTAAAATATGTGCATTTCCCTTGGATGCAATAGAACTTGAAAAATTTGCACCATATAAACTTTCAAGATGTGCTGAAAATAATTGTGAAGATGGATACTTAGCTGTTCCACCACTTAGCATAAAACTAAGCATTGTTCTTATTGTAGTTGTTTCTTTAGTTAATGGTGATGCTAATTTAATAGAAACACAAATATTTTTAAATTTATTAGTTGGAATAATATGAAGGTTTGCACCTTCTAACTTAATTGTTTTTTTCATATATACACCTCATTTATATTGTTTGTAACAAAATCATGATTATACAATTTTATTCTTCTTCATAGCCACGAATAAGGACTTCACGTGGTTTTGATCCAATTTGAGGACCAATGACACCATCAGCTTCTAACTGATCCATAATTCTAGCAGCCTTGTTGTATCCAATTCTAAATTGCCTTTGTAATAATGATGTACTAGCTTTTTGAGCACTTATAACAAATTGTCTAGCATTTTCGTATTCCTCATCTTCTTCATCTACACTATTTGAATGCGTTGATGTAACCTTTAAATTACTATATTTTTCTTCATACTGAGCAGTTACTTGTTTTTTTACATGATATACAATATTCATAACTTCTTCATCTGAAACAAATGCCCCTTGAACACGAATTGGATGACTTGATCCCATTGGAGAATACAACATATCTCCTTTTCCAAGCAATTTTTCAGCTCCAGATGTATCTAAAATAGTACGAGAATCAATACTTGATGATACTGCAAATGCAATTCTTGAAGGAATATTTGCTTTGATTACACCTGTAATAACATCAGTAGATGGTCGTTGAGTGGCAACAATTAAATGAATTCCTGCTGCTCTTGCCATTTGTGAAATACGCATAATACAATCTTCTACATCTTTACTAGCAACCATCATTAAATCTGCCACTTCATCTAATATAACAACAATAAATGGTAATGGTTCTAATACATCTTCTTCATTAGAGGATGATTTTTTTTGAACAGCCAATTTGTTAAATCCTTCAATATTTCTAGTATTATATTTAGTGAATAATTCATATCTTTGTTCCATTTCTTCTACAATCATCCTTAAAGCAACAGCTGCTTTTTTAGGATCGGTGACAACTGGACAAAGTAGATGTGCTATTCCATTATAATTAGTCAGCTCTACTTTTTTAGGATCTACTAATAATAACTTTACTTCATCAGGTTTTGCTCTCATCAAAATACTACAAATGATCGTATTTACACATACAGACTTTCCTGAACCCGTTGCTCCTGCAATTAATAAGTGAGGCATTTTATCTAATCTAGAATAAATTGCCTGTCCAGTTACATCCTTTCCTAAAGGAACTAGTAATTTATTGTTTTGATATTCTGTTGGTATATCTTTAAACACATCTTTAAATGTTACCATACTAGATTCCAAATTAGGAATTTCTATACCTACTGCAGATTTTCCAGGAATAGGTGCTTCAATTCGTATATCTTTAGCAGCTAATGCCATTTTAATATCGTCACTAAGCTGTAATATTTTATTCACTCTTGTTCCTATTTCTAGTGTAATTTCGTATTTAGTTACAGATGGACCAATAAAAATGCTTTGCACCAAAGCATTAACATTAAATTGTTTTAAAACTTCAACTAATTTTGTTGCATTTTCCTGCGCATGTTTTTTTGTCTTAATATTATCTTTTTTGGCTACAGATTTATTTAAAATAGATAATGATGGTAATTTATAATTTTTATTATTTACTGTATCACAAGTTGAGGTATCTACATAATCTACTTCAACATCTAATGGATCTTTTTTTTGATTTGAAGAATCTTGTTTTTGTTGAAATAAAAATATTTCCTCACTTTTTTGTTCTTCTAATACAGCATTGTCAGTACTTATTTCTATATCGTTAAAAACTTTATCTGGAAAAATTGGAATTTTAGCTTGTTTATTTTGTCTTATACTTTGTACTTTACTTATCTTTTGTATATTAGAGGATTGTTTTTTACTAAACTCACTAATACTATTTTTATGTTTAATATAATATCTACCTAATAACAATGCCATCCCTACAAGCAGTAATAATACACATGCAATAATGGTTCCTATATAATCAAATAACATACTAAAAACTCCGTATAATACAGCTCCGATTAGACCACCACGTATTACCTTTGTTTGAATAAAAAATAAATGAATCACATCCATTCCTTTAATACTATGATCACTAGGAATAGATGCAAATGTAAGCGTTGAAAGCAAAACAATAACCATTCCAATAATCTCAGGAGATGTTAATTTTATACTTTTTAACTTAAATAAATAATATAAAGAATAAACTAAAATTAAGCCACAAATAATCCCTGTAAAATTACCAAAGAAATATTCAATAAAATGATTAAAATATTCACCAACAATACCAAGTTTTAATGTTGCAACTATGGTAATAAATATGATTAACAAAATAACGATTCGAATTTGCATACGATCGTTAAATAATGATTCCCGATCTTTTTTCTTTCTTTTTTTTGTATCCGCCATAAAAAACCTCCAAAATTATTATAACAAATCTTATAATACAAATAAAGAAAAAGCAAGCTACAGCTTGCCTAAACTTCAATAATTACAGGTAAAATCACAGGTTTTTTTCCTGTTTGTTTTAGTATATATTTATATACCTTATCTTTAATTACTAAGCGCAATTCACTTGTGTCTACATCCTTAGAATTCTTCACCACTTCTTCAGAAAGGCTTAATATGTTTTTTACAATATGTTCAGAATCTTTTAAATAAACAAAACCTCTTGTTTGAACATCTGTATTTGCGATAATTTCATGATCTTTATTTACGGTCATTCCAATAATAACAACTCCATCATTAGATAACTGAATGCGATCATCTATAACTTTTGTACCAACATCTCCAACACCTATTCCATCAATCATTACATCTTGTACTTCAATACAGTTTCGTGAAGATTGTAATACTCCATCTTTAAATGAAATTTCTTCTCCATTATCAAATATAATGATATGATCATCATCCATTCCCATTTCTTTAGCAATCGCTGCATTAGCAATAAAGTGTTGGTATTCTCCTCGAATAGGTAAATAATACTTTGGATTAAACAATTGTAACATCACTTTAAGATCCTCTACAGAAGCATGCATACTAGACAAATCCTTATTTTTTAAAATATGAATTTTAGCATCTGTTTTATATAATTCATTTTGTGCTTTATTAGCAATTTTTTCTGTCCCAGGAATAACTGGTGAAACAACAATGATCGTGTCATTTTCTTTGATTTTTAGTAATTCGTCTCCACCATCAATAATGTCACAAATATCATGATAAATCCTTGTAGGCTTTCCAGTTAATAAAACTACTAATTGATCATCAATTTCTGGCTTTCCAATTTGTGTTTTAAAAGCGATATTATCTTTTGGAATGTCAATAACTGCTTGTTTAAGTTGTTTTCCCATTCTAACAAGCGAATTTGTATTATCATATTTATCACGCCCATAAAATACAATTTTACGATTATATCTTTTAGTAAGTTCTACTATTTCTTTAGTTCTAAAAATGTTTTGAGCATATGACGCAACAATTATTCTAGAGTCTGCTTCTTCAAAAATCGTATTAATTTTATCTGTAATTTTATGATTTGGCGAAGTATATCCAGGTCTATTTGCATAGCTTGATTCACATAGTAATGCTAATACACCGTATTTGCTTATATCCATCATTGCTTGTATATCCGTTTTAAATCCATTTGGTGCACCAAAATCAATAATAAATTCTCCTGCATACACAATATACCCTTCAGTTGTTTTAAACGCAATTCCAACAGTTCCTGGAATTGAATGAGTTAATGGAAAAAATCTTACTTCTATACCACCGACTGTAATTGTGCTCTTTCTTTTTACTCGTACAATCTGTGGTTTTATTTTACTTCTTTTGTTGTAATTAAACTTTTGAATCATCTCTTCAATAAGGTCAGCTGTTAAATTTGGTGCATATACTGTTACATCTAATTCTTCTAATAAATAAGGTAAAGCAGCCATCGTATCATCATGACCATGTGTAATAAATACACCTTGAATTTTATCTTTATTTTCCTTTAAATAATCAAAACTAGGGATAATGACATCTACACCTAATTTCTCAGATTCAGGAAAACGAAATCCTGCATCAACGACAAATAATTTATTGTTAATGTTAATAACATATAAATTTTTTCCCATTTCGGCTTGACCACCTAATGCAAGAATTTTTACTAAATCTCTCATTAAAATTATCACTCCTTTAAATATCTATATCTAGTATACATGAAATAGGAGTTAATTAAAACAAAATAACGTATAATTTTACAATGGAGATCGAATAATTGGTTGTATTTGTTTGCCTGATAACGCATATTCTATTGTTTCATTTAATAACTTTGGATCACAAACCATACTATTTGGTTTATGCACTGGATCGTCTTGTCCAAATGGTATAAAATAAATATTTTTTATTTTTAGTAACTTTGCGATATTTTCACTACTATTTCCTAAGGCATCATTTGAAAATAAACCAATTACTACTGGCTTTTGATTTCTTAGTGTTGCTTTAATTGCCATTGTTAAAGCATTATCACAAATTCCATTTGCAATCTTAGCTAATGTATTTGCAGTACATGGTAATACAACCATAATATCTAATGGATTTTTAGGACCTAATAGTTCAGCTTCATGAATTGAAGTAATAACATTTTCTTTTTTTGTGATGTCCAAAAGTTCTGATACGACATCCTTACTTTTCATAAACCTACTATCCTCTTTAAAAACATGATCACTCATAATTGGTATTAAATCATCATTGTCATTAGTTAACGTCTTATATGCATCTAATGATTTACGTAAACTACAATAAGATGCACTCATACCAACACCTATTTTCTTACTCAATATTTTCCCCTCCTAAAATATGTTGAGCAATTATATGACCAGCTTCTATATAAGCATAACGACTAGGTAGAGATGGTAATATATAATCGTTTAAATGAGTAGCTTTTTTATGATGATATCCATAAGGAAATGATGCAATATCAAACAAATAAGTATCTTTATTCATTACTTCAATCATTTTATCATCTATTACACACTCACTTACAGTATTAATAATAATATCAAACTTTTGCTTGTTTATCTCTTGAATATCTATTTTTTGAATTGAATCAAGAATATTTTGCTTTTCAACAACTACTAATTCTACATTGAATCCAGATAATTTTTGATATATTTCCTTTCCACATCGTCCATATCCAATCAGCAATATTTTACTTCCTTCAATAGAATAAGGTCTTTTTTGGATGATTTCACATATCAAAGCTTCTGCAGTTAATTTTGCATTTTTTCTTACTACATCTAAACATTCCATTAAGATTTCTAGTGGAAAATGATATTTTTGTTGAAGTGTAATAAGTTCTTGATTAGGTTTAAATGAATAAACTTTTGTATGCTTTAACTTTTTACAATTTTTTTCATCTAGCTCCTTATACTCTCCGTTTATTAAAATGCAATGATTAGAGTCAATACCATTTAATCCTAGCATAACAAAATCTAAATCCTCTACCTTATCTAATGTATCAACTAACTCCACATGATTTTCTAAAAGAAACTGCTTTGTATATTCAAGTCGTATATCATCAGCTAATATAAAACCTTTCATATAGGTCACCTCATTTATATATATGCATTCCTTTAAAATGGGTGTATATAATCCTAAAACAATGTTTTAATATCCATTATTATTTATTACTTTTAGTTGGTTTAAGCATCCATCCAGCTAAAATACCAATTATTCCTATTAAAAAATATGTATTAAATTGTGGTTGTATTGCACCACCATAAATAACTAAACATGCTCCAGCTAATGCAAATGTTGGAACAACATATCGATTAATAAATGATAATTTTTGCCCTTCTATTCCTTTAAAAATAACAGCAAGATACAACAGTGCATAAAAAACATAGGTTAGTACAATTGGAAGATTATCGACAGCTAATCCTTCTAATAATGTAAAATCAAATGATGGTCCATCAACAGATAAAAAATGTAATAATGCCCAAAATAACGTTAAACATGCACATAAGATTAATGAAGCAAAAGGAATATCGTAATTTTTATTTATTTTTGAAAAAATATGACTTTTTTTAATTTGTCCTCTAAGCCCTAGAGCATAAGGTAAACGAATATAACTTAAAATAATTCCATTTAAAGTACCTAAAACTGAAATAATAATTAACAATAAAACAATTTTCATTCCAGCTCTACCAAATAATTTTGTTGCCACTATTTGTAAAGGATCTATCCCTTGCATAATTACGTTTGGTGTTGCTAAAGAACAAATTCCTACAAAATAAGCAATATATAATAATGTAATTACAATAGGTGCAATGGTAAGTGCAAATGGAAGATTTCGTTTTGGATTTTTAATTTCGTGTGCAATGGAAGGTGCAACCATCCAACCATCAAAAGCAAATGCAACAATTATTAATGCACCTAAAAATCCTGAATGACTAATTGGATAATGTAATGTAGATTGCACAGTATCAACTACATTTCCTTTAACTAATCCAACTATTGCTAAAATTGCTAAGGCTACAATTTTAACGATTGTAGCAATATTTTGAAATTTACCTGCCCACATTGTTTTAAAACAATTCAATGTGTAAATTCCAACTAAATAAAGACAAGTAAAAATCCATACTTCCTTACCTAATTGACCTCCTATTAATAAATTAGGTAAATCTAAAAAAGCACATGTATAATTTGCTGCTACCCACGCAACAACAGCAATTAATGCAGGAAAATAAAAAATCATTTGAAACCAGCCTGCTAGATAACCAAAAGATTTCCCCCATGCCATTTCACAATATGTAATAATTCCACCAACAGAACTCTCATTTTTTGCATATAAAGAAATTGTAAGCCCACCAAAAATAATACCAACAGAAGCAATTAGAAAAACAATAATTCCAAATAATATGTTTCCTCCTACTTGACTTACAATTTGAGGGGTTTTAAAAAATATACCTGATCCAACAACTATTCCAACAATCATTGCAATTGTCGTAAATGTGCCAAATTTTTTTTGTTGTTCCATATAAAATCCTCCTTTAAAGGTATTCTAATTATATACTACCTATACTCTTTTGACTATCGTTTATTTTAAAATAATTTTAAACACTATACAAAGAAGATAATTTTAATAAGTGATAAAAAACCTACCAAATAGATTTTTTACATTTCTATTTGATAGGTTAAGCAATAAATTAACTAAAATATCATAATTTCATAAATGATAATTTATCTTAATCCTTATTTTTACGATAGTAAATAATACCACAGATAAAACATACAATAATAATACCTAATCCAACAATTACAATAAGATGATCATTAGATTTATTTTCTATTGTTTGAGCTGATTTATTTTTATCTACATTTACACCATTTCTTTGTTCTTGATTAGTATTTTGATTATCTACCTTAGCACTATTTTTGCTATCTAGTGGTGTTAAAGAATTGTTATCACCTTCTATATTACTATTTGCTTGTGAATCATTTGTATTTACTATTTGATTTGCTCCAGATATAGGTAGTAACAATGAAGTGTCTTTTAAAATATCAAAATGAATCACCTTATTCATAGTATTACCTGCTTTATCCTTAGCAATTATTTCAAGTTTATATGATCCATTATTATCTATTCTTTTTCCATCATATGGAACTCCATTTAATAATGTACGTATTAAAACATCATTTTTATTTAGACTAAAAACAGGTAATATTGATTTTTGATATGTCATTCCGTGAGTTACTCCGTCAATATTTATATTTAGTGGTGTTTTATCAATAACAAAATTGACATTATGAACACTAATGTTTTGAGCCTTATCCTTTGCATAAACAGTTAATAAATACTTACCATTTTGATAAATTGGTGTATTTCTATCATAATCATCGCCATTTAATTTAAATTGATATTCTACATCTTCATTACTTTCTAATTGAGGAATAATATCGTGATTGTAGTAAAAATCATTAATGATATTTTTTAAATAAATTTGTGGTGCTGTTTTATCAATTTCAAAATAAATATTTAACTCCACAACATTCCCTACTACATCATTTACCATTACCTTAAGATAATGTTTTCCTTCACTTGTAATAGGATCAATCCCATTATAAACATTACCGTTTAATTCATATGTAATCGTAGCATCTTTATTTGCTTTTATATTTGGAATAATATTAGTATTGTATACGCCTTGATTAGTTAATCCTTCTACCATAACTTCTAAAGGTTGTTTGTCTACTTTTACTTGTAATTTTAAATTAGTTTCATTATCAAATATATCTACTGCTTTTAATGTTATTATATCTTCATCTTTAACAGGAATATCTAAAGCAAATGTACGTCGATTATATTCACTTCCAATATTTTGGTCATGATCTTCTGTAAATTGTACTTGATCATTTACATAAAATGTATAACCAATGGTATTATCTTCTACACTACCAGATAAATGAATAACATTTTCTTTTGTAACTATAATACCATCTTTACTAATATAAGGTGAATCTAAATGAATTACAGGTGCTATAGTATCACAAAATATTTGTGCATTAAAATCAAAGATTGCTTTATTAGATTGATTTTTTGCATAGATTGGCACACTATTTATTCCTTGAGTTAAAGAAACAGTATGTTGAAAGAAACCTTGATGATCAATTTGAACATCTTCCCCATTGATTTTAAATTCATTTAATTTTCCAATTACTTTTCCTTGAATTATATATTGTGTTGCATCATTTACAACTACTTCTTCAATATCTAAACGATCATTAAACTCAATAGAAGCCTCAGATGAATATACATGTATATTTTCTTCTAAAATACCATCATTAAAAGCCGTATCGTTCATTACAATTCCAATTTTATAATTAGTATCTTTTTTCAATTTCAACATAGTTTTATAATGATTATCTTGGTAAGTAACATTTACTTGAACTGGAACATCATTAATCAGGATTGTAACAATACCTGGAATAATTGCAACATTATCATCAACATCCCATGTTAATTCATAATCTACTTCATCTGTTTTTTCATCAACAAAAACCTCTTTATTTGATGTGATATTTAATGTTGGAGCTGTTAAATCAATAGAAACAGGAACTATTATTTCTTGAAACGTAGCATTTTCTAAATCAACTTTTGATTTAATTTTTACAAAATATTTTCCTTGTTCTAATTGCTTAATACTTCCATCATCTGGATTTATCACTGTTCCATTCCAAGCTAAATCTAATAGCGGAATTGCTGATTTACCATTTACTGAATTAAAAACTTGCTTTCGAACATTATTTAAACTTGACACAACTCCTAAACTATTTGACTCCTGATCTAAAATTTCTACTTCCACTTTTTTAGCATTTCTTAAAAAATAAAGTTGAGGAATTAATATATCTCCATTTCCATCTCCATTAGGAGAAATAGCAATTTTATCCTTATCTACTTCTAATTTTCCTTCAGAGTTTAGTTTAGACAAACCTACACCATACCCTACTTTTCCTGCCAAGTTAGTCATTAAAGATGAAGGGAAATTAAACTTTAAACCTAATGGATCAAAATGCATAGATTCAATAATTTGTTCTTGTGACCAATCACCAAAAAATCCAATAAAAGGAACTGATAATGATGGGATATCTTGATGCCCTTCAAACTGTATAAACCCTTCTATAAAACGATTTGTTGAAATAACTTTATCTATTGTTAAATCTACATTTACTTTTTCACTACTATGTGCAGGTATTACAATTTCATCTTTATCAAATGATATTCTTGCACCATCAAGTTTTTGATCATATGACATTGTATTTAGTTTTTCATTTGTTTCAGTAAGAACACCACCAATATTTTTTATACTATAACTAGCTGGTGTATCTCCATAATTGGTTAATGTTAAAGTAAAACTTGTATGATTGCCTATTTCTTTTAGGGCAACAGTTGGTTGTTTGTTTTGATCTAAAACAATAACATTATTTTTAATAGCATTATCTATTTGCATTAAGCCAGCACCTTGTCTTCTAGGAGAATAAGGTACATCTTGATGATGAGCATCCATTTGGATTTTAGATGTATTAATCGCTGTATTTTTAGCGAATTCTACTAATTCTCTACCAACTAAATGTGGCTTTGTTTTCTTTAAACTTTCTACAATCAATGCTTCTCCGCCTGCAACATGAGGAGCTGCCATTGACGTACCTGTCATATTACCATATTTATTGTCATTTAAAGTTGAATATATATTTCCTCCAGGAGCAGAAATTTGAGGTTTAAATTCTAAATTAGGTGTTGGTCCCCATGAAGATGAAGGAACAAAATCACCAGATTCACTACTATCTAATGACATTAATTCATCTTTAAAAGTAACATTTAATTTATTTTGAATTAAATTTTTCAAAATTAATCCATCACTATTTTTAATAAAAACATAAGGAATATGTATATTTGAATCTTGACTCATACTAACAAATGAATCATCTCCATCACGATTATAAACAATAATTCCAACTGCATTTGCATTTTGAGCGTTCAATGCTTTTTCGGTAAAATTTATTTTTCCTCGTTGAACTAATGCAATTTTTCCTTCAACATTAATTTTTTCAAAATCTTCTTTTTGTCCTAAATTAGCATCTACTACCTCTAATGATTGATCAAAAACTGATTGATCAATTCCCATTGTAGCCATATAAGGAATTTTACCATTTTTACTATCACTACTATATTGTATGTATGGAATTAATAATTTACTATTTTGATAATTTGCAACACTTAAAGCATCCTTTGCAGTTCCTGGTGCACCTACTACTCCAGTATCTTTTATGTCAGGTAATTTATATGGAGCAGTTGAATATTGTGAATTTCCTGCTGCAACCACTACTACAACACCAGCATCCACTGCTTTTTTTATTGCAATTTGTTGAGGATCATTTTCATCCTCGAACCCTGCATCTGATCCTAAACTCATATTAATAATGTCTGCTCCTTGAACTACAGATTCTTCAATAGCAGCTACAATATCGTCTTCTTTTGCTCCTTTACGTCTAGGATCATTTGTAAAAACTTTCATCGCAAGTAATTGTGCTTCAGGAGCAACCCCTTTAATAGCTTGATTTGTACTTAAATCTTTTTCTTCTCCGTTAGCCCCAACAATTCCTGCAACATGCATTCCATGCATTCCTACGTTAGGATTTGTATCCTTAATCTCATCATTTTTGTCAGCAAAATTATATCCATACGGAATTTTTTCTGTATAATATTTTCCTTTACCTGGTTTAATACTATGAGGTAAAAGTTTAACTGAAGACTTGTCTTCAATTCTCATATCTTTGTGCGTTGGATCTATTCCTGAATCAATAATTGAAACAACCATTCCTTTTCCACTTAATGAATGATTTTGCCAAGCCTGGATAGCTTGTGTTAAATCTTTAGCATTATTCATTGCAGGATAATATGTTTTTGCTAATTTAACACTTTTTACTCCATCCATTTTTTCTAAATCGCTAATATTTTCTACTTTTGTATCAATACTAAAACCATTAATTAATGTACCAAAACTATTACTAGTTTGTTGTCCAGTAATACTTTCTGCTTGTTTTAAAACATCTTTTTGTTCTTCTTTGACTGTTTCAATTTCTGATTTAGTTGGAATTGTATTTCCATCCTCCTCATTCTTTTTTTCAATCGCAGAAGGTTTATCTAATTCAACAATTACTCTAACCGTATCATCCAAATGATAATATTTAAAATAATCCTCATGTCTAGTTGCCTCTTCTAAAGAAGTATCTATTGCCTTTTGCTCATTAGATTCAGCACTAACAATGATTGAATTAGGTAAAGCCGTAAAAATAGTGATTGAAACACATAAAACAGATGAAAATATCCGTCTTAATTTTATACGCTCATGCATATATAATCCCCCTTTTTTCCCCTTATGTATCGTTATAAAAAGCATACACTATTATTTTAAATCAATTATTTATACATTTAATATATACATACATCATTTTCTCCCAAAAATAATGAATGATATTTAAATAATTAAATACTCCTTTCTTTTGTATTAATCGATTTAAAACGATTATTTTTAGTATATAGCTAAATATAAAATAAAAATTACGTATAATTTTTATTTAGAAAGATTATATACTAATTTTTATTTTATTACAACTAATAAAAGCAAAATCTTATTTTTTGTCTCTTAGCTGTCAACATATATGTTGTATTTCGTATAATTTGTAAATTCCTATATGATTATAAAACTTTATGTAAACGTTTTAATTTTTCTTTATTTTTATCTTTTTTTCATGTACAATAAAAATATATGGAGGTGTTTTAAATGATAAAAGGAATTGCTGCATCTAGTGGTATTGCAATTGCAAAAGCATACAAACTAACTATGCCAGATTTAAGTGTAACTAAAAAAACAATTAATGATGTAGAAAAAGAATTAGCACGATATGACACTGCTATCAAACAAGTTAATGATGAGTTGATTATCATTAAGGAAACTGCATTAAAAAATCTATCAGAAGAAGAAGCGGCTGTATTTGATGCGCACCTATTAGTTCTTCATGATCCAGAAATGAAAACACAAATAGAAGAAAAAATAAAAACTGAAATGATTAATGTTGATGCTGCATTAGAAGAAATTGCTAACAATTTTATTACAATATTTGAATCTATGGAGGATGCTTATTTTAAAGAAAGAGCTGCAGATATTAAAGATGTTTCTAGAAGACTACTAGCAGCATTATTAAATCAATCATTACCTAATCCTTCATTAATTAATGAAGAAGTTATTGTGATTGCAGATGATCTTACACCATCTGATACATCACAACTTAATAAAAATTTAGTAAAAGGATTTGCAACAAATATAGGTGGAAGAACTTCACACTCTGCAATTATGGCAAGAAGTCTTGAAATTCCAGCTGTTGTTGCATGTCATGATATCACAACTAAAGTTGAAGACAACGATATAATTATACTAGATGGAATTGAAGGAACAATCATTGTTAATCCTACATCTCAAGAAATTGAAATATATAAAAAGAAAATGGAAGAATTTATCCAATATAAAGAAGAGCTTAAACAATTAAAAAATAAAAAAACAATGACAACTGATCATCATCAAGTCGAACTAGTTGCAAATATTGGATCACCAAAAGATTTGGATGCAGTATTAGAAAATGGTGCTGAAGGAGTTGGTTTATACAGAACCGAATTTCTATATATGGAATCTTCAGAACTACCTACTGAAGACCAACAATTTGAAGCATATAAAAAGGTATTATCTGGACTAAACGGAAAACCAGTAGTAGTACGAACACTAGATATTGGTGGTGATAAAGAAATTGATGCAATTGACTTACCTAAAGAAATGAATCCATTTCTAGGTGTACGTGCAATTCGTCTATGTTTTGAAAAAGAAGATATTTTTAGAACACAACTACGTGCATTATTACGTGCCTCTATTTATGGAGACTTACGTATTATGTTCCCAATGATTGCTACTCTAGACGAATTTAGAAAAGCAAAACAAATTTTAAACGATGAAAAAGAAAAACTTATTCAATCAGGTATTGAAGTATCTAATACTATTCAAATTGGAATTATGATTGAAATACCTTCTGCAGCTATTCTAGCTGATCAATTTGCAAAAGAAGTAGATTTCTTTTCAATAGGAACAAACGACTTAATACAATATACATTTGCTGCAGATAGAATGTCTTCTAGTATTTCGTATCTTTACCAACCATTCCACCCTTCTATCTTACGATTAGTAAAAAATGTAATTGATGCAGCTCATAAAGAAGGAAAATGGACTGGTATGTGTGGTGAAATGGCTGGAGAATCTATTGCTGCTCCTCTATTAATTGGTTTAGGACTAGATGAATTCTCTATGTCTGCTACATCTATTTTAAAACAAAGAAAAATTATTAATGAACTTTCTAAAGAAAAGATGACTAAACTAGCTAATGAAGCGTTAACTAAATCAACAATGGAAGAAGTTATTGCGCTAGTTGAATCTCAAATTAAAATATCATAATCACCCTGTTTTACGGGTGATTTTTTTATTGTAAATGTTTTGTATCAAGATACTAGGTGTTTATAATGTTTTAAGCATAGTTCAATTTTTAATATTTAATTTTTATCTTAAATAAAAAAGGTTACCCTTATTATTACAATGTGTAACCTCTTATTTATAACAAATTAGGTAAACCTATTCTACTCCTTTTAAAGACTCCACCATATCAATTTTACTAAGTGAACGTTTCATCCATATATTAATCAATTTACTAAATACAAAAGTTAAAATAAATGCTAAGATATAATCAATTAATTCTAATTTTCGATAAAACATTGTAATATCAACTTCTACAGTAGAAACAATAAAATGATGTAGCCATGTTCCTAACAACAATCCAATCAACGATCCTATAACTGTTAAATAAATATTTTCTTTAAATACATATTGATATACTTCTTTATCATAAAAACCTAATACTTTAATTGTAGCAATTTCATTTTTTCGTTCCTGAATATTAATATTTGTTAAATTATAAATAACAATAAAATCAAGTAATGCTGCAAATATCGTAATTAAAATAACAACAATATTAATACTATTCATCATTTGATCAAAATTTGAAATTAACGTAGATGTTAAAGTTACTCCATTAATTTGATCATATTGATTAAGATTATTTTCTAATGTAGAAATATTTATTGTACTATTTGGCTTTAAATTAAATATGATTTCATTGTATTTTGGAACATCATTAGTCAGTTGTTGATAATATGACGATGACATGTAAATATAATGATGATAGTAATTTTCACAAATCATCTCAATTTTCATATCATATGTTTTATCTTGAATAGTTAGATTTATATGATCCCCTTGAGAAACCTTTAACATTTCAGCTGCTTTTTGAGTGATGATTATCCCATTATCATCTAATGATTTTTGTTTTCCATTGTTATCATAAAAGTGAATCATATTAGATGATGTATTGTCCATAATTTTTAAGTTTAAATATAAATCTTGATATTTTGTAGATGAGGCAATTGCATTTTGATTTTGAACAAAATCAAGTACGTTTACATCATTTTCTTGTTTTAACTGGTTTGTTAACTGTTGCATTTGATCTTCACTTAAATCATCATGTATAGAAATTGATCCATCATAAGTCCATACCTTATTAAATTGACGTGGAATAATTTCTTGTATTGAAGTTTTCAAACCAAAACCAGTTAAAATTAAGGCAGAACATCCTGCAATTCCTATCAAAGACATTAAAAATCGTTTTTTGTATCGTATCATATTGCGTATTGTAATCTTATTATGAAAGGAAAGATGTTTCCATATAAAACTCATTCTTTCTAAAATCGTTCTTTGCCCACATTTTGGAGGTTTAGGCCTTAAAAGTGATGCAGTTTTATTATTTAGTTCATTAAAGATAACAAATAATGTTGCAATTAAATTAATCCCCACACAAATAACTAAAGTTGAAAATATAGTAATATTTGACACAACAATATGAATAGGTGCATTCACATTATACATAAGTGTAGTATACAAATAATATATAATACGCGTAAAAAATTGTGTTCCAAATATAATTCCAGTTATTCCAGCACAAAGAGTTGCTAATAATATATATCGAATATATAACATGTAAACATCTTTTTTTGAATACCCTAATGCACGTAATACACCACATTGAGTTCTTTGTTCTTCCACCATTCTAGTCATTGTTGTTAAAGATACTAATGCTGCAACTAAGAAAAATATCAGTGGAAAAACATTAGATAAAGCAAGCATTGCTTTTGTATCACTTTGATAACTCATTAACCCTTCATTTTGATTAATTGAAAATGCAAATAAATTTATATTTGGTAACAAGTCAATATTTTGTCGATATTGTTCAATTTTACTTTTTGTACGATCTAACATAGAACTTGTATCATCTATAATTTGGTTGGCTTGATTGATTCTACTTTCAAGTAATGTTTTATTATTTTGTAGTTGTTGTTCTAGTTGATCTAGTTCATTATCTACTAATTCTAATGATGATTTTTTGCTAGTTAACTGTTGCATTTTTGTAAGAGTTAATTCTAAATAATCAAGACGGCTTAAAAATACTTGAGCATCAATATGATTAAGATTAGATACTGAATTGCTTGTATTTAATTGACTAGAAGTTTCTAAATATTGTAATTTTTGTTGATATTCTTCAATTGTATGATTTATTTTATCAATTCTAGAACGAATATTTGTCGTATCTTGATCCAATGAATTTTGATTTTCTACAAGGTTTTTTTGTAATTTGTCTAATTCTAATTGTATTTTAGAAATTTTAGCTGTAGATTCACGGCTAAATGATTCTATATCTAATTGATTTAGGTTATTTGAATTGTCTTGAACTTGACTAGCTTGTTGTATATAATCATCCCTTAATCTAAAATAACGGTCTTCTAACTGATTTTGTAATTGTTGTTCAATTACATCTTTTATCTTATTAGATTGATCTTGATATTGTGTAGAAAAAATATTAAATGTAGATGGCATATCATATTCTACTATCATTTCATTAACTAAATCAGACTCTTGGTTAGAAACAAATTGATTAGATGACAAAACAAATTCTTTAGCATCTTCCTTAGATAAAATAACAAATGCATCATTATTAATATTCGTAAAAGAATTAGAGCCACGCATTAGTTGGGTAATATACCTAGAATCATTTACAATTCCAACCACTTCAAATTCTTTTTCATAGTTACTTGTTTGAAGTTTTATACTTTTTCCTAAAAGTTGTTTAGATTTTAATGAATTATCAAGTAATATTTCTCCATCTTTTTGAATATTTCTTCCTTCAATAACATCTGGTGTATGAAAATAATCGTCAGCACTATGTGCAACAACGCTATAATAATGAGATTCATACATCATCAATGCATCAAACCTATATACACCAGAAACTTGCTTAACACCAGAAATTTGTTGAACTGTATCAATATCTTCTTGTGAAAAACCAATTGTTGAAAAAATAGATAAATCAGCTAAATGATGTTGTCGTATAGTATCACTTAAAGATTGTTGCATAGAAATAGGAGTACTTCTAAGACCGGCAAAAAAGGCTGAACCTATAAACACAATTAAAAAAATAGAAATAAATCTAGATTTTGTCTTTTTTATTCCGCGTTGGAATATAAGATGGTACGATTTTCTTTTCATCATTTACCATTCAATCAAATCAATAGATACAGGATTTTCTATTATTTCTGTTTTTTCTACTTTTCCATTTTTTAAATGAATTACTCGATCAGCCATCGGTGCAATTGCTAAATTATGTGTAATCACAACTACAGTCATTTGATACATATCTGTCATTTCTCGTAACAATTGTAGAATTTTTTTACCTGTCTTATAATCTAGTGCTCCTGTAGGTTCATCACAAAGTAATAATTTTGGATTTTTTGCAATAGCCCGAGCTATTGCAATACGTTGTTGTTCACCACCAGAAAGTTGTGATGGAAAATTATTCATTCGCTGTTCTAAACCTACTTGTTTAATAACATCATTTGCCTTTAAAGGATTTTTACATATTTGTGTAGCTAATTCAACATTTTCTAATGCAGTAAGATTTTGAATAAGATTATAAAATTGAAATACAAAGCCAATATCATCACGTCTATATTTAGTTAATTGAAGATCATCGTACTTTGTAATATCAACATTATCCACATATATTGAACCACTAGTAGCATTATCCATGCCACCTAATAAATTTAAAATTGTAGTTTTGCCTGCACCTGATGCCCCAACAATAACAACAAATTCTCCTTTATTGATTGAAAAATTAACACAATTACTAGCATTAATCATAACCTCTCCCATCGTATATGATTTAGTAACATTATCAAATTCAATAAACGAATGCATTTTTATCCCTCCCCTAAATAACCTATACACTATCCAATAGTTTATCTTATTTTATTTTGTTAGATAATCATATTTTTCCATATTAATGGTTTCCCCAATAACTAAAAATTGATCACCATCATGAATAACATAATCAGGGTTAACTGTTAAATGTAAATGTTGGCGTCCAGCATATCTAACACCTAAAATATTCATTTTAAATTTTGCTCTGACATTTAAATCTTTAATTGTATGACCTATCCAAGCATGTGGAGCTTTCATCTCGATAATACTGTAATTTTCATCTACTTCAATCATTTCTACAATATTATTCCTTACTAAACGTTTTGCTACTTTTTCACCCATATCACGTTCTGCTCGAATAACTTTATCTGCACCAATTTTTTCTAAAATTTGCATACATTGCTTATTTTTTGCTTTTGCCACTACATAAGGAACCTTTAGTTCCTTTACGTTCATTGTAACAAGTGTACTAGCTTCAAAGTGATTTCCTATTGCTACCACTGCACCATCAAACTCACTAATTCCTAATGATCTTAAATCATTAATATTTGTTGCATCAAGTTGCACTGCTTTAGTCACAAAAGGAGCTATTCTATCTACACAATTTAAATCTCGATCAATTGCTAATACCTCTACACCTAAATTTGATAAAGTCTTAGATACTGTAGATCCAAAAACCCCTAATCCAATTACTACAAACTGTTTACTTTTTTTCATATAATCCACCTAACCTATTAAAATTTCACCCTTAGGATAAACACGTTTTGATTGATTAATATCCAAACGTCCTGTAAAAGACAACATCATTGTCATAGGTCCAATTCGACCAATATACATTAAAATAATAATTGCAATTTTTCCAATACATGATAATGTCATCGTATAATTAGCACTTAATCCAACTGTACCAAATGCAGAAAAAACTTCAAACATTAAATCAATAAAATTATCTGGATCAGTAATAGAAAGAACTAATATTCCGCTAAAAACTACTAAAATAGAAATAAATAACATTGTCACAATATGTTTTAATAAATCTGTGTCAATCCTTCTTTCAAAACAATGAATACTACTTTCTCCTCTAAAAGAAGATTTTGCAGTTGCAACAATTAAGCCTAATGTAGTTGTCTTGATTCCTCCTGCAGTTCCTGCAGGTGAGCCACCTATAAACATAAAAATACACATAAATACTTTTGTACATAAATTTAGTGCACCATAATTAATCGAGGCAAACCCTGCCGTACGCAACGTGACTGATTGAAAAAATGAACACAATATTTTTTTAGAAAAACTTAAATGTTCTAACTGATTGTGATATTCAAATATAAGTACAAGTAAAGTTCCTAGACCTAGTAAAACAGTTGAAACAACAATCACTAACTTAGAATGAAGTTCAAGTGTTTTCCAAATTTTTCTTAAAGTAAATCGATTTTGAATCCCCGCTTTTATTTTATTTGCCACATCAAACCACACATAAAATCCTAATCCACCTAATATAATCAAACTTGCAATAGTAAGATTTACAAGCGTATTAGTTTGATATGACATTAAACTAGTATCACCTAAAATATCAAATCCCGCATTACAAAATGCAGAAATAGAATGAAATACACCATAATACATTCCTTTTATGATTCCATAATCTCTAGTAAACTGTATAGACAACAAAATTGCCCCTATAAGTTCAATTAAAAATGTATACCCAATTACATTTTTTAAAAAACGTGGTATGTTATGTAACGATGTCACACTTAATGCTTCTTGTAAAGTTAATTTTGAATTAAGTGTCATTTTTTTTGCATATACAAATATCATTGAAATAAAAGTAATAAACCCCAACCCACCTATTTGTATGAGTAACAAAATAACCACTTGTCCAAAAATACTATATTGTTGAACTGGAACAACTGGAACTAATCCAGTTACACATGTTGCAGATGTAGCAATAAATAGATTATTTAAATAACTAGTGGGTGCACCTTTATTTGCAATTGGTAAGGACAATAAAACAGATCCTACTAAAATAACAAATATAAAACTAAATGCAATTTTTCTAGTAGCACTCATTGGTTTTGCATGTTTGATTTTTTTCTTTATTTCTCTCATTTTACTCTACCTTCAATAATAATTTCAGAACATTTTATTCCATCTATTGCAGAAGTTGTAATACCACCTGATGCTCCTGCTCCTTCTCCAATAGGATAAATACCTAAAATATTAGTTTGATAATAATCGTCTCGAAGAATTTTTAAAGGAGATGAACTTCTACTTTCAACTGCAGTAATAACACCATGGCTAGAAGCAAATCCAGGTATTTTCTTTTCAAATGCTTTAAATCCTTCTTTTAATGAATCTACAATGTAATCAGGAAAAATATCTTTAATCATTGCAAATTTTGTTCCTGGTTTATAAGTTGGAATTACCTCTTTAAACCCCGTAGAAATACGATCCATCAAAAAATCCTCAACTAATTGCACTGGAGCTTCATACGATTTACCTGCTATGTCAAATGCTTTTTTTTCTAATTCTTGTTGAAATTTAATTCCAGCAAATAAATCAGATTCATCAAAATCACTAGGTAAAATAGAAACTAAAACTGCACTATTAGCATTTTTACTATCACGAGCATATCTACTCATTCCATTAGTTACAATAGAATTCTTTTCACTACTACTTGCAACTACATAGCCTCCTGGACACATACAAAACGAATAAACCCCTCTACCATTTAAACAATGATGAGATAATTTATAGTCTGCAGCTTTTAACTGGCTAGAAAAACTGTGATATTGATTTTGATTAATCATTTCTTGAAGGTGTTCAACTCTTACACCAACAGAAAATGGCTTTTTGACCATCTGTATACCACGTTCATGAAGCATATAATAAGTTTTTCTTGATGAATGACCGATTGCTAAAACCAAATGATCACAATACATTTCACTAATCATATCATTTCTTCTTATTTTTACAGTCTTTATTTTACCATTTAATGTCGTAAAATCAATAAATTCTGTATCAAACATAAAGATTCCACCTAAATCAATAATAGTTTGTCGCATATTCTTTACAACATTCACTAAATAATCTGTTCCAATATGTGGTTTAGCTTCATATAAAATATCTTGAGGTGCACCATGTTTTACAAATTCTTCTAAAATATAATCAATACGTTTATCTTTAATATTTGTTGTTAGCTTCCCATCAGAAAATGTACCTGCACCACCCTCACCAAACTGAATATTACTTTTAATATTTAATTTACCATAATTAAAAAATGTATCGATGTCCTGTTGCCTACGATCTACATCTTTTCCTTGTTCAATAACAACAGGATTTAATCCTGCCTTAGCAAGATTTAAAGCACAAAACATTCCTGCTGGTCCACTTCCTACCACCACTACTTTTTCTTGATGAGTTGCAGGTAATACATTATAAGTGTCCTTTTTATAGTTAGTAACATTAGAATGCGTCTTAAGTAATCTTTGTTGATCACCAAAATATTCAAATGCAAAACTACATATATAATATACTGTTTGTCTTCTTGCATCGATGGAGCGTTTTAATAATATAATTTCCCCTAACTGATTCTTACGAATATTTAGAAAACTTGCCAGTATATTTGTATAATTTTGATCCTCAATTTTAACCTTTACATTACTAACTTTTAACATACTTTTCCTCCATCATGATTTGCTTAAAAATTGCATTCCCTACTTGATAAGCTGATGCAAATGCAAAATGTAAATTATATCCTCCACAATCTCCATCGATGTCTAATACTTCCCCAACACCATAAAGTCCTGGAATTAATTTGGATTCCAATGTCTTACTACAAAACTCTTTTAAAGATACTCCACCACTACATACTTGTGCACTTTGCTTATCTTTGGTACCAGATATTTTAAAACGATAATGCTTTAATAAATGTACCATAATATCAATATTTTGATCATTAAACGACTCATTGAACTGTTTTTCTAAGAAATCTGCATATTTTTGATTTACAATGGAGTGGAAAGGATGCACATTATTAACTTGAAGTAATTGTTTTAATTTACATGCTAGTTGCTTATCTGTGTACTGATCTAACGAGTCAATTTCAACTTCTATTTTTTTAAAATCATAAACATAATAATATCTAGATAATTGCAATATTGATATTCCAGATAATCCATACTCTGTAAATAATATTTCCCCAGTTTCTTCCTTTATTAATGTATGATTTGCATACAATCTAAATGTACCATGAATTCTCACGCCTTTTAAACTTTTATCCATATTTTGACATTTTAATTGAACTAATGCAGGAGTGGTAGGATACACATGATGATTTAATTTTTGAAATAATTGATATCCTATCTTGTCGCCACCTAAATGACATGCAGCATCACTTCCAGTTGCCATAATGACATAGTCACATACATATTGACTACGATTTGTTGTAACAATAAATGAATCGCTTTTCTTTATTGAGGTAACTAATTCATTTGTCTTAAAATGAATAGAATATTGACTTAAATTGCGTTGAAAACAATTCAATACACTTTTTGCTTGTTCTGATTGAGGATACAATAAATTTCCCATCCATTTTGTCCACAACCCAATTGATTCAAAATACTTAACAACATCAAATTCATTAATGATAGATTGTACTATTTCTTTATGGTGCCCGTGAAAATATTTCATATCTATTAATAAATTAGACATATTACATCTACCATTACCAGTAGCTAAAAGTTTTTTTCCAAGAGAATCATTTTTTTCAATAATTAATATATTAGATTTCATCCCATTTTCATGTAGTTTTTTTCCAAGAGTAATAGCACTTACTAACCCACTACATCCTCCACCTACAACAATAATTTGTTTCACGAGCATTACCTCCCTACATTCGAACACATTATAGCGCAAATTATCATTAAAGCAAGATAAACATCATATTT
>JAHHSU010000014.1 GCA_020025035.1 Thomasclavelia sp.
TCAGCCTTCCAAGCTGACTACGTGGGTTCGATTCCCATCACCCGCTCCAAAAAAAGAAAAATATGTAAGATATACATTATAAAAAATACACTATTATTTTTTTGATAAAATGAATAGTGTATTTTCTTTTTTATGAATTTGAATAGCATAAGTTTTTACAATTTCAAGATCTTTTTTATAAAAACGAAGCATTTTTTTAAATATATTTGTATTTGTTGTATATGCAAAAATAAATCCATCATCTTTAATATATTCAACAGATTTTTTTAAAAAGTTGCTATAAATTCTTTCAATTTCTTCTTTACTACAATTTGATGTTTGAGATGGTAAATCAGAAATGATTTCATCAAACTGATGTCGATGTTCAAATTTCTTTAAATCCTTTTGGATAAAATGAATATTTGATATATCCTGGCTATTTGTTTTTGCAATATTTATTGCATCTAAAAATATATCAACTCCCATCATAAAATGACAATCCATATACTTGTTTCTTTCAATTAACAATGTACCTGTACCACAACATAAATCTAATACATCTGCATCATCTTTTAAATATGGATAAATTAGATTAATTATGCTAGCTGCAACGTATGGTTGCATAGATGTAGACAGAGTCCCCTTTCTATACATAAATCTTGGATCTTGTAAAGTATATAATTTTAAAAAAACTTGACATGTATTTTGCTTAGTTTCATACAAACGTAACTCAATTTCATAATTTGAAACTGAATTAACTAATTTGTAAGACGATAATTCTTCTATTTTATGAGCTAATTTCTTTGAATAATTTTGTTGTAAACATTTTGTTGAAACATTTGATGTATCGAGTCTAAAACGATATGCTTGATTTGATGTATCGTGACAACTATTTAAAATATCTATTAATTCACTATCAACAATACTTTGTGCAAGTAAATCAACTTGAAAACTCATATTACGAATTTTTTTAAGTGGGATAAGTAACTCGTGATAATCACGAATAGAATAAATTTGTTGTATAGTACTAATTCTTGTAAGAACTCCCAAAGAAACTTCTTTTTTTAGTTTTGTTGGCAATGTATCCATAACAATACTACGATTAGAAGGCAACGTAGTAAGAACTACATCTATAGGGATTGAAAAATCAGAAAAATGGTGTACACTATTTTTTTCAAGATGATTATACAACAAAGAATAAATTTCTTGAGTATGTTTTAGATGCTCATTTGTTTTATCATGATTGATATTATCTAGTATTTGTTTTAATTTTGGATTATCATCATTACCAGTAAAATATAGTATTGTTTTTAGTATTTCAACCTTAACAATCCAATTATTTTCTAAATCATAATATTCAAAAAGTTTATTTTTATCACAATCTAACTCTAGTTTCCTTATTAGAATTGCTACGTTTTTCCTAATCTTCATATCTTCATTTTGAAGTAAATCAATCAAAAAATCAAAATTATATTGAGTCTTTAACGTATCAGCAGAATAATTTTTGATTTCCTGCTTTAAATTGATAATTGATTCTCGAACATTAATTTGAGAATTAATATTATTAATCATTATACTAATATTTTCCATATTATACCTGCTTTCAAGTTTATCATAACATAAATTTACTATAAAAGCCATTGCACAGGACGAATATCAACGTATTTTTTTACCACAAAGTATAGGTCATTTATTCTTTTTTCATGCAATTCAATAGAAGAATATAAATTTAAAAAATATTCCTCTTTACACTTTCCATCTATAAAAAGTTGTAATTGTCTAAAAAAATAAGACGGATATAAAACAATAGTAAATAATAATATTATTTCATCTCTTGTAAACATTGACATCATCTCATCTATTTGCGTTACTGATATATATGACAAACGATATAAATTAGCTATCATCCATACACGAACATCTAAATGATAGTATAAGGGATTTAGTAAATCGTCATATGAAGAAATTATATTGGCATTGAACACTAGTGTAACCAAAAATTGATTTCTAGTACTAAAATAATCATTTAAATATGATAATGCAGTTTCTCCCATTCCTAAATAATAAATAGATAGTGCGTATAAATAATCAAAATTTTTCTTCATCTTCATAATATTGTTAACACATCTATTTTCTATTTGGTCTAATTGTTGAATCCATGTACGCTTCAAATGATCAAGTGTCATTGTACCTAAATGAATGTTACATATATTGATTATATCATTTAATGTAATATGATATTCCTCATAGCAAAATAGTACATATTTATCGGATACAGGTGCATGAAATTTATTTAAAACTAACTGATAGTATGGAATCTGAATTCTACTAAATACTGTTTCATATGTTCTATACTTACTCAACAAGCTTTCAGTACTATCATGATACAACACAATAAGATAATTTTTTCCCCTATAATAAAATTTATTATCATCAATATTTTCTACATATATTCCATAATAATCATATACTATACTATTCATATATTAACACTTTCATTAGATAATTTATATTCCTAATATGATGATAAATACTAATGAAATTCCTCCTTCCTAAAAAATACTCATATATAATATGAGTATTTTTTAGATAAGAAATTATGATATAAAATTAATTATTTTACCTTTTATCCTTTTAATCATATTTTGATGCAGAAAATAACACACGTACAATGAAATAAGAATATTAATCATCAAAGCAATATAAGAACTATTAAAATACAATATTATTTCTAAAATGATAAGCACACAAATAAAAGAAATTAATCTAATATTGTATCTTATTTGATAATGGTGTAACTGAATATCTATTCCACGATATAACGTTAATACTAAAAATGAAATAAATGTCGAAATAGCTGCTGCATATAAACCAACCAATCGTATCAAGGAAAAATGAACAATTAAATTAACTATTGCGGCAATAATAGATGAAAATCCTGTTTTTTTAGGATCCTTACAGGCAATATATATACTACCATAAAAAGATGCAATACATGACAAATACGTAGAAATAATTAATAATGGCATATAATTAATAGCAGAGTAATATTCTTTGCCTCTAACTAAAATAAAAAATATAATTTTTGAAAAAGAAATTAAAAGTAAAACACCAGCTGATAATATTTTAAACATTTTATTAAACATTTTAGAATAGTATCTACTCATTCCTTTTTTATTTGCATTCCTTGAAGCATCTTCAGTCCACGCAAGATTAAAGGCAGAATAAAACATATTAAATATATTAGGAATCTTGTATGCAGTTGCATATATTCCAGATGCACTTGCATTTAAAAAGGACATAATAATCGTTTTATCAGATAAGTTTATAATAAACCATGATATTGTATTAGGGATAAGTGGTAATGAATAATTTAATAATCTTGATAAATAAACTTTATCTACTCCACTAAATTTTACTAATGGTAATACGTTCCCTTTAATCACTACAAATATTAACGAAACAACATCTGCAAGTAATAATGATAATAACATTCCTAATGCTCCAAGCCTAAAATACATTATTGTAATCATCATCATCATAAAATTGACTATAACGGATACGATACTACTTAAAGCATATACTGTATTGTTTCCTAACCCCCTAATTACATTTCTAAAAAATAAAATATATGTCTCTACACCAATATAAAAACTAATAATAATCTTTTGTGCATACGTAGATATTCCAGGTAACGGAATTAAAAATGTCAACCCCATTGTTAATAAAGTGAACAATGAAATTACCCAAAAAGCACTAGAAATGTATTTTATTTTTTCATTTTTATTTTTTGCATCTATCAAAAATCGAAATACACCATTTTCTAATTGCAATGTAATAATAGGAACCACTAAACTCAATATTAATGTAGTAACGTAATCAATATTCCCAAATTCTGTTGAATTTAAATACGAACTATAGATTGGTATTGTTAGCACTGTAAATAACTTTGGTAAAACCATTCCTGCAGTCAAAATAATTGTATTTTTTAATAAACTTTTATTATTCTTCATATATACCTCAAGTCAAATCTTCATTTAATTACAATTAAATAAGATTATTCTACTAATTATAACCGCCATAATAATATCATTACCCTATTGAAATGTCAAAACTATTAAATACCAAATCATAAATTGTAAAATGAAAGTGAAATAATAAAACTTCAAGATGTCTTATTTTATTATTACAACCCATTTGGGTGCGTCTATTAATACTATTACTATGCCACATAAGTTAATTTTTATTTACATTATACTAATTTGATTTGCTAAAAATTGGGTATATTTAAAACAAAATATTATGCACACTATTAGAATAAAAAAAGAAGTTACATATATATTCCTATTTGTTTTAAATCATCTTTACATAAAAGCCAATAATAATGCCTTAATACATAAAAAATATTAAGATTTTTTTGTTATTCATAGATAAATCAAATAAAAATAATGTAAAATTATATTTCATATTTGCAAGTTAAAATCCTACCTCTATAGAAAGATTATAATTATAAATTTTATCTATCTATTTTAGTAGGATTTTAATTAAATATATGAATTATTCAACAATTTCATCTTCATTATATGATGTTTCTATTTCTATATCACAAGTTTCATCATCACATACATTTTCTGTTGAAATTAACGGACCTCGTAGTCCTGTTCCAGCTGGAAGTAATTTACCTATAATTACATTTTCTTTTAATCCATGTAAACTATCTTTCTTACCTTTAATTGCAGCATCAGTTAAAATTCTAGTTGTTTCTTGGAAAGATGCGGCTGACAAGAATGATTCTGTTTCTAGTGAAGCCTTTGTAATTCCAAGTAAAATTGGTCTTGCAACAGCAGGACGTTTATTATTTTGAAGAACATCACGATTTAATTCAGTAAATTGGTTTACACTGATGTGTGTTCCTGGAAGTGCTCCTGTATCCCCACCTTCAATGATTGACATTTTTCTAAGCATTTGTTTTACAATTACCTCAATGTGCTTGTCAGAAATTTCAATCCCTTGAATACGATATACTTTTTGTACTTCCTTAAGAATGTAATTTTCTACTGCTTTAATGTCAGCAACTGCTAATAATTCTTTAGGATCAATTGATCCCTCTGTAATTTTTCCGCCAATTTTGACTTTATTACCTTCTTTGACACGAAGTTTTGCACCGTAAGGAGCAAGATAACTTCTTGTTTCTAATTCATTTGAAATTACAATTTCTGGACGTCCATCGTGATCTATAATTGCACTTACTGTCCCTTCAATTTCAGAAATAATAGACTTAGCCTTTGGATTTCGTGCCTCAAATAACTCTTGAATACGTGGTAACCCTTGAGTAATATCTGCACCACCTGCAACTCCACCCATGTGGAATGTTCTCATGGTAAGTTGTGTACCAGGTTCTCCAATGGATTGAGCAGCCATAATTCCAATTGCTTCTCCTACTTCTACTAATTCACCAGTTGCTAGATTTCGTCCGTAACATTTTTGACAAACACCATGTTTTGCGTTACATCCTAATACAGAACGAATTTCTACTTCTTTAATACCAGCATCTACAATTCTATTTGCAATTTCTTCATCAATCATTTGATTTTTTTCTATGATAATTTCACCAGTTTTAGGGTCAATAACATCTTTTTGAGTATATCGTCCTACAAGTCTATCATAAAGCGGTGCAATAATAGAATTATCAACTGTATCAAATAAATCAGACACAACAAATCCCTTATCTGTACCACAGTCATCTTCAGTAATGATAACATCTTGAGCAACATCAACAAGACGTCGTGTTAAATATCCTGAATCAGCTGTTTTTAATGCAGTATCTGTTGATCCTTTACGAGCACCATGAGTAGAAATAAAGAATTCTGAAGCAGTTAATCCTTCTCTAAAGGAAGATTTAATAGGAAGTTCAATTGTTTCTCCTTTTGGATTTGACATTAATCCACGCATACCAACTAATTGTGTAAAGTTAGAAACATTTCCACGTGCCCCTGAATCAGACATAATAAAGATTGGATTTAACGGATTACTTTCAAAATCTTCTTTAACAACACCTTGTACTTTGTCTTTTACACTAGTCCACAACTTAATAACTTGTTGTTTACGTTCATCTTCTGTTAATTTACCTTTTTTATAAAAAGTCTTTATCTCTTCTAATTCAATATCAGCTTGATCAAACAATTCAAATTTTCTTTCTGGAATTTGAATGTCATTTGCAGAAACTGTAATCCCTGCAATCGTAGAATAGTAAAAACCTTGATCCTTCATTTTGTCAAGCATAACACTAGTTTCCTTCATTTTTGATTTTTTAAATACCTCGTTGATGATATTTCCTAGTGCTTTTTTATCTAATGGTTTAACTATTGGTTGATTTGCTATATGTTCTTTAATATTTGTTCCTTTTCCAACAAAATAACAATCAGGAGTGGCTATTAAATTTTCCTTAGATGGTTCATTAATATATGGGAAATCTCCTGTAAAAATAGTATTGAAAATAACTTTACCTACAGAGGTAATTAAATATGAATCATTTTGTTGCTTTGTGAACGTATGATTATTTAAAGAACTCGCTCTAATTGCAATTCTAGAATGTAAATGTACAGTCTTGGCTTCATAAGCAAGCATTACTTCATTTGGATCTTTAAATACGCTACCTTCTCCCGGTGCACCTGCTTTTTCAAACGTTAAATAGTAATTTCCTAATACCATATCTTGTGATGGTGTAACAATTGGTTTTCCATCTTTAGGTCCTAAAATATTATTTGAACCAAGCATCAATTGTCTTGCTTCCTGAATTGCTTCATTTGACAATGGTACGTGAACTGCCATTTGATCTCCATCAAAGTCTGCATTAAATGCAGGACACACTAATGGATGTAAACGAATCGCACGACCTTCTACTAATTTAGGTTCAAATGCTTGAATCCCTAATCTATGAAGTGTTGGAGCACGATTTAATAATACAGGATGTTCCTTAATAACACGTTCTACAATTGGCCATATTTTATCATCCATTTTGTCAATCAATCTTTCTGCAGCTTTAATATTTGTTGCTAAACCATCACTAACTAATCCTGATATCACAAATGGTTTAAACAAATTCAAGGCCATTTCACGTGGTATTCCACATTGATACATTTTTAAATCTGGTCCAACCGCAATTACAGAACGTCCAGAATAGTCAACACGTTTTCCAAGAAGATTTTGTCTAAAACGTCCTTGCTTACCTTTAAGCGTATGTGATAAAGACTTAAGAGGTCTAGACCCCGCTCCAGTAATTGGCTTAGAACGACGACCATTATCAATTAATGCATCGACAGCTTCTTGTAACATACGTTTTTCATTTTGAACAATAATAGATGGTGTTCCTAATTCTAACAATTTTTTTAAACGATTATTACGTGTAATTACTCGACGGTATAAATCATTCAAATCACTAGTAGCAAATCGTCCACCATCTAATTGTAACATAGGTCTTAAATCAGGTGGTATTACTGGTAAAACATCTAAAATCATCCATTCAGGATCATTTTTAGAACTTCTAAACGCTTCAATTGCTTCAAGTCTTTTGATTAATTTAGTGCGTCGTTGTCCTTGAGCTTCTTTTAATTCTTTTGTAACAAGTTCAAATTCATTATCCAAGTCAACTTTTTGTAATAAAATTTTAATTGCTTCAGCACCAATTTTAGCTTCAAAATTATTTCCAAATTTTTCACGACATCCTCTATAATCACGTTCAGAAAGAACTTGTTTATATTCTAAAGGAGTATTGCCTTTGTCTGTTACAACATATGAAACAAAATAAATTATCTCTTCTAATTGTTTAGGTGACATATCTAAAATCAATCCCATTCTAGAAGGAATGCCTTTTAAATACCAAATGTGTGCAATAGGAGTTGCTAACTCTATATGCCCCATACGTTCACGACGTACAGAAGATTTAGTTACTTCTACACCACATCGATCACATACTACTCCTTTATATCTTACTTTTTTATACTTTCCACAACTACATTCCCAATCCTTTGATGGACCAAATATTTTTTCACAAAAAAGTCCATCTTTTTCAGGTTTTTGAGAACGATAATTAATTGTTTCAGGCTTTTTTACTTCACCATAAGACCATTCACGAATTTTTTCTGGAGAAGCTAACCCTATTTGTATTGCTGAAAAATTATTAATATCTGCCACGGTATCTTCCTCCTATTCTTCTTCCACGTCACTTAATTCATCTAAGTACTCTTCTTCAAAATCTAAGTCAAGATCTAATTCAAAGCTCTCTTGTTCATCTTCGTTTTCTTCAACTTGATCTTTTAGTTCTTCTGCTTCATCGCTTACTTCATTATTTACATCTTCAATAGTTAAAGGGAATCTTTGTTCTTCCTCTTCTATTTTTTTCATATCAATTTCTTGATCATTTTCATCTAATAAACGTATATCAAGTGACAATGCTTGTAATTCTTTTTTAAGAACCCTAAATGCTTCTGGCAATCCTGGTTCAGGTAATGGTTGACCTTTCACAATAGCTTCATATGTTTTTACACGACCCACTACATCATCTGATTTTACTGTTAGGATTTCACGAAGTGTATATGCTGCACCATATGCTTCTAGCGCCCAAATTTCCATTTCACCAAATCTTTGTCCACCATTTTGAGCCTTACCACCTAATGGTTGTTGAGTGACTAATGAATATGGCCCAACAGCACGCGCATGTAATTTATCGTCTACCATGTGTGCAAGTTTAATCATATACATTACACCAACGGAAATTTTAGAGTCAAAATACTCACCTGTTTGTCCACTAATGACCCATTGCTTACCGTCTTTTTCCATATGAGCTTCTTCCATAATTTCTTCTAAATCAGAACGATGTAATCCATCAAAAGCAGGAGTTGCAATATATAATCCTAATTGCTTAGCCGCATATCCTAAATGTAACTCTAAAACTTGTCCAATGTTCATACGAGACGGAACCCCTAACGGGTTTAACATAATATCTAAAGGAGTTCCATCTTGAAGATGTGGCATATCTTCAACAGGTAATATTTTAGAAATTACCCCTTTGTTTCCGTGACGACCTGCCATCTTATCTCCTTCGGATATTTTTCTTTTTTGTACAATATAAACTTTGATAACTTGATTTACTCCAGGTTGTAAATCATCACCATTTTTTCGTGAAAATATTTTAATATCATGAACAATTCCTGCTCCACCATGAGGAACTCTTAATGAATTGTCTTTTACCTCACGAGATTTTTCTCCGAAAATCGCAAGTAACAATTTTTCTTCAGCAGATAACTCTGCTTGTCCTTTTGGAGTAACTTTTCCTACAAGAATGTCTCCCTCTTTTACTTCGGCACCAATCATGATAATTCCATCAGTATTTAAATTTTTTCTTGCTTCTTCTCCAACGTTTGGAATATCTCTAGTAATTTCTTCTGGGCCTAATTTTGTATCACGACACTCAATACTATATTCTTCAATATGGATAGATGTATAAACATCCTCTTTTACTAAACGCTCAGACATAATAATGGCATCTTCATAATTATATCCATTCCATGTCATGAATCCGACTAAAACATTTTGTCCTAATGCTAATTCACCTTGTTCCATTGCAGGTCCGTCTGCTAGTACTTCACCTTTTGTTACTTTTTGTCCAACTTGAACAATAGGAGAATGATTAATACATGTACCTGCATTAGAAATAGTAAATTTTAATAATCGATAATTTCGAGGTCCAGTTTCTTCTTCAATCACGATTTTTTTAGCATCAACATAACTTACAATACCATCTGCTTTGGCAACAACTGCACTACCAGAATCGCGTGCTGCTTGATATTCCATTCCAGTTCCAACATATGGTGTGTGTGGATTTAATAAAGGTACAGCTTGACGTTGCATGTTAGCCCCCATTAATGCACGAGTAGCATCATCATTTTCGATAAATGGAATACATGAAGTTGCTACAGAAACAATTTGCTTTGGTGAAATATCAATGAAATGTACTTCTTCACGTTTTGCCATAATATTTTCACCTAAATGACGTGCAATAACTTGTTCGTCAAGAATTTCACCAGACTCACTTGTTCGCACATTAGCTTGAGCTATAATATATTTCTTTTCAACGTCTGCAGTTAAATAATGAATATCATCTTCATCAATAATTGCATTATTTACCTTACGATATGGCGTTTCAATAAAACCGTATTTATTAATTTTAGCATATGACGCTAATGTTGTAATCAATCCGATATTTGGTCCTTCTGGAGTTTCAATTGGACAAATTCTACCATAGTGAGAACTATGAACGTCACGAACTTCATATCCTGCTCTATCTCTACTTAATCCACCTGGACCTAATGCAGATAAGCGTCGTTTGTTTGTTAATTCAGCAAGTGGATTAATTTGATCCATGAATTGTGATAACTGACTTGATGCAAAAAATTCTTTCATTGCTGCAGTTAGTGGACGAATATTTGTTAATGATTGAGGTGTAGCACTATCACTTTCAGATAGAGACATTCTTTCTTTAACAACTCTTTCCATTCTTGATAATCCAATTCTAAATTGGTTTTGTACAAGTTCTCCTACAGTTCTTACACGTCTATTTCCTAAATGATCAATATCATCCAATAATCCTAATCTCATCATATATTTAATACGATCATCAGTAGGATATTGCAAATTTTCAAAAATATCCACTAAGTTTAACATATATGAATATGCAGCAATCATATCTGATATCGTAATAAATTTACTATCAACAGACAAATCGGTTCCTATAATTCTCATTTTTTTATTTTTAGATTCATCCATCCATACATCTACTACTTGAATCACTCCATGTGAATTCATTTTTTCATTTGTAGATATTTCTTTTTGACAAGCACCAGCTTCAAAAACAGGTTTAAGAATATCAAGTTCTTCTGCGCCAATAACAGTACCTTCTTTTAAAACAACCTTTCCACTAACATCCTGAATGTCCTGTGCAAGAATTCTACCTAATAATCTATCATTTAAACTTAATTTTTGTTTAAATTTAAATCTTCCAGCACCTGCTAAATCATATCTTTTAGAATCAAAAAACTTTGTGTACAATAAATTATTTGCACCATCTAATGTTGCAGGTTCTCCAGGTCTTAATTTAGTATGAATTTCAATTAACGCTTCTTCCATATTATTTGTTGGATCTTTTGCTAATGTACTCATAATATGTTCATGTTCGCCAAAAACGTCAATAATAGCTTCATTACTTGAAAGTCCTAATGCACGTAATAATATAGTACTTGGAATTTTACGAGTACGATCAATTCTAACATTTAATACATTTTTTGCATCATTTTCAAACTCCAACCATGTTCCTCGAGATGGTATCACACTTCCAGCAAAAATTGTTTTACCACTTTTATCTAAAACCTCATTAAAATACGCTCCAGGTGAACGAACTAATTGTGAAACAATTACACGTTCTGCACCGTTAATAATAAATGTTCCACCATCAGTCATTAATGGGAAATCACCCATAAATACTTCATTTTCTTTAATTTCACCAGTATTTGTATTAACTAATCTTAATGTGGCTCTTAATGGAGCAGCATAATTAGTATCACGATCCTTACTTTCATCTGCCAAAAATTTTGGTTCATCAAAATAACAATTCACAAATTCTAATGACAATGTTTCATTGTAATTAGTAATTGGATAAACATCTTGAAATACCTCTTTAATACCTTCTTTAATAAACCAACTATACGAATCAGTTTGAATCTCAACTAAATTAGGCAATTCTAATGAACCGCTTATACGAGAATAATTACGACGATTTATTCTGCTTTTTGACTGAACTTTTCTATGTTCCACGTATATCCACCCCTTTATTGTTCTCTATTCCCATGTTAGAAAGTACGAGAAAACAACCTCTTTCAAACAGTAATAGGCATTTTATAATACTATTATATAAATATCAATTCGTCAAGGTATTTCCTGTGAATTTTTTAATTTTCTGAACAGAATGTGATAATTTCTTATTATTGTAGAAAACTAATATGACCTATAATATAAGTTTATTAAATTATATTATAGGAGGTCATTATGCAAAAGGTTAAAAAAATCATAAAATGATAATAAAAATTTATAACTTTTCTAATTTTTATTCCAATAATATTTTAATAAAACATGCCAAAATACTTACATAAATCAAAATCAATTACTAATACAAATACATAGCTAGCTTACTTCGATTGAAGTAAAATAAGTATTTATTAAAAAAATTAGTTGAAGATTGTTCTTCAACTAATTATAAAAATTCTTTTATTTTATCTTAAAATATCTTACATCATTTAGATTCTACAATTTCATTTGTTTTACATAAATTATTTTTATAAAATCTATAAAACATCATAGTAGTGACTATAGATGCAATAATATCTGAAACAGGTTCTGCTAATAATACACCAAACACTTTATCTCCATTAGAGATTAAATGACTCACAGTGCTTGCCATCATATGTGCAAATCCTGTATTACCTAATGCAACTGGTAATATATATAATAATGGAATTAATAAAACGACTTTTCTTAAAAGTGCCATCATCAACGAAATTTTTGCTTGACCTAATGCCATAAATGACTGTTGACATGTAATTTGAGCACCAAAAATTAAAGCACCAAAAACATAAATACGTAACGCCCATGCAGTAAAATAAATAGTATCTAAGTCTGATGAAAAAATACCTGCGTAGTGCTTTGAAAAAATAATAATAGATCCTGCAAATACAAATGAAATGCCTAAACACCATTTAAAAACTGTTTTAAATGTATCTCTTACTCTATCATATTGTTTCGAACCAAAATTATAACTTAAAATTGGTTGTGCTCCTTGGCATAATCCTAACAATGGTAAAGTAACAAATTGCCATAAACTATTTAAAATTGCTACACTGGCAATCGCAACTGTCCCACCATACTTAGACAATTGATGAATAAACGAAAGTTGTAATAAACTTTCAGTACTAGTCATAACAAAAGGGGAAATACCTAATGCAAAAACTGGAAGTAAAATTTTAATGTTAGGAACAAGATATTTCATTTTTATTTTAATCACACTTTTTTTTGATACTAAAAAATATAATACCCAAATAGAAGAAATAAATTGAGCAATAATTGTAGCTAGAGCTGCACCTTTAACTCCCATCTTTAATACAAAAATGAAAACAGGGTCTAAAATGATATTTAATAAAGAACCTATTAAAATCGTAATCATACCATATTTTGCAAATCCTTGCGTATTAATATAGGTATTCATCCCTAATGCAATCTGTACAAAAATACTTCCTAATGCATATATTTTTATATATGAATTAGCTATTTCAATTGTTTGAGGTGTAGCACCAAATAAATAAAGAATTGGTTTACTCCAAATAGATAAAACAAGTGAAATCACTACTCCTACTATTATAAGAGTTGAGAAACAATTCGTCATAATTTTTTCAGCACCATCAATATCTTTTTGCCCAAGCTTTATGGCACATAAAGGCGCACCACCTATCCCTATTAATTGAGTAAATGCCATAATCATTGTTACAACTGGTATTGTCGTACTTAATCCAGCCATTGCAACTGTACTATTTGGAATTTGACCTATAAATATACGATCAATAATTCCATATAAAATAGTCACTAGTTGAGCAATAATAGACGGAATCGCTAGTCTAAGTAAGAGTTTACCTATCTTTTCTGATCCTAATACATTTTCTTTTTTCATATTCATTTTATATTGTGTATAGTCACTTACTATACAACTCTCCTTTCATTTCTATATCACTTTAAATATTATACCCTAAACTTCATAAAATGAAAAAACATTTTTCTACTTTATAGTCTATATCCTACTATTAATACGATTACATTACTTAACAGACGACAAATATTGTTGTATAATAAAAGAAGAGGTGATATTTATGTTAGAAATTTTAAAAGAAATAAACAAAGAAAAAATAATGATATCTTTATTATATATTATTATAGGATCATTTTTGTTTATTTATCCAAAACTTAGTATCGATATTATCATGATTAGTATTAGTCTACTACTTATAGTATATGGTATTTTTCATTTAATTATCTATTTAAGAAGTGAAAATATTGGATTATATAATCGCCTAGAGCTAATTACTAGTATTATCGCACTTGCAACAAGCATATTCATTTTATTTAATTCTAAAATAGTTATATCTATTATTCCCTTTATCATTGGCGTTTTTATCATTATTGAAGCAGGAACTTTGATTAAACATGCAACTATTTTAAGAAATTATGATCATAAATCATTTCAAATATCTCTTGTACTAGGAATTATATTATTTATTATTGGAGCTTATTTGTTATTTAATCCAATTGAGATAATTACTTCATTAATGACATTTATTGGAGTAATATTAATATGTATGGGATTATTTGAATTATGGACATTTTATCAACTACAAAAATATATGCATCATTTAAACTAAAAAATGGATTTTCCATTTTTTTGTTTTATAAATAAACTACATATATTACTCAATCTTTTTATATACTTATATTATGTATTTATTATTTACAAACAATTCTATGCTTCAATGAAAAATCATTAAAATGCATTATCTTAGATAGCAAATCGTAAGCTAACAATAATCATTGTTTTTTCTTGATTTCCAACACTTATGCCTATATAATGGTATAAATAAAAAAATTAAAGGAGGAACTTACACATGGCATTTTATTACGATCAACCTTCACATACATTTAATGAGTATCTATTAGTACCAGGATATTCATCAAGTGAATGTCAAACTAAAAATGTAAATTTACAAACACCATTAGTAAAATATAAAAAAGGAGAAACCCCTTCTATTACAATGAATATTCCATTAGTTTCTGCCATTATGCAATCTGTATCAAACGATACAATGGCCATTGCATTAGCTAAAGAAGGTGGAGTTTCGTTCATCTACGGATCACAAACAATTGAAGACGAAGCAGCAATGGTAAAACGAGTAAAATCTTACAAAGCAGGATTTGTTGTTAGTGATTCTAATCTAACACCTGAAGCAACCTTAGAAGATGTTATAAAATTAAAAGAAAAAACTGGACATTCTACTATGGCAGTTACCACAGACGGAACAAGAAATGGAAAATTACTAGGAATTGTAACAGGTAGAGATTATCGTGTTTCAAGAATGGAATTAAATACTCCTGTTAAAGAATTTATGACACCTTTTGAACAATTAATTACAGCACCTGAAGGTATCTCATTAAGTCATGCAAACGATATGATATGGGAACATAAACTAAATTCACTTCCAATTATCAATTCGAATCAACAATTAATGTATTTTGTTTTTAGAAAAGATTATGTATCAAAAAAAGATAATCCTAATGAACTACTAGATAATAATAAGCGATATATTGTAGGTGCAGGAATTAATACTAGAGATTATCAAGAACGTGTTCCTGCATTAATAGAAGCTGGAGCTGATGTACTATGTATTGATTCTTCAGAAGGATTTTCTGAATGGCAAAAACTAACTATTGAATGGATTAGAGAAAAATATGGTGACAATATTAAAGTTGGTGCTGGAAATGTAGTTGACCGTGAAGGATTTAGATTTTTAGCTGAAGCTGGAGCTGATTTTATCAAAGTAGGAATTGGCGGTGGTTCTATTTGTATCACTAGAGAACAAAAAGGAATTGGTAGAGGACAAGCAACTGCTACTATTGAAGTAGCAAGAGCACGCGACGAATATTTTGAAGAAACAGGTATTTATATTCCTATTTGTAGTGATGGTGGAATTGTTCATGACTATCACATGACATTAGCTTTAGCAATGGGAGCTGATTTTATCATGCTTGGAAGATATTTTTCAAGATTTGATGAATCACCAACTAATAAAGTAGTAATTAATGGACAATACATGAAAGAATACTGGGGAGAAGGTAGTGCTCGTGCTCGTAATTGGCAACGTTATGATATGGGTGGAGAATCAAAACTTTCCTTTGAAGAAGGTGTAGATTCATATGTTCCTTACGCAGGAAAATTAAAAGATAATGTAGCACTGACACTTAATAAAGTAAAATCAACAATGTGTAATTGCGGTGCTTTAACTATTTTAGAACTACAACAAAAAGCAAAAATCACATTAGTCTCATCTACAAGTATTGTAGAAGGCGGTGCTCATGATGTTGTTTTAAAAGATTCAGTACCTAATCAAAATAAATAAAAAAGGGCATTATGCCTTTTTTTTATTTATAAATTTTGTTAAAATGTAGAAAATACATAGAAGTGGAGGATATATATGAGACAAAGAAACTGTCTAGTGGGACAATCTGGGGGACCAACAACCGCCATCAATGCATCACTTGCTGGAGTCATTGATCAGTGTCAAAAATTAGATGAATTTCATAATATATATGGAATGATTAATGGTATCAAAGGTCTACTTGCTAAACAATATGTAGATTTAAATCAACTTTTTTCAACTCAAGAAGCATTAGATATGCTTAAAAATACACCTGCAATGTATTTAGGAAGTTGTAGATATAAATTGCCTGACTACGAGGAAGATCCAAATGTTTATAAAACTATATTCAATATATTTGATGAATTAAACATTACTGATTTTTTTTACATTGGTGGAAATGACTCAATGGATACTGTGCATAAACTTTCTGTATATGCAAATATGATGAACATCTCTATTAATATTATAGGTATTCCTAAAACCATCGACAATGATTTATTTGGAACTGACCATACACCAGGGTTTGGTTCAGCAGCAAAATATGTTGCTACGTCTCTATTAGAAATTGCTCATGATAGTATGATTTATCAACTAAAATCAGTTACTATTGTAGAAATTATGGGAAGAAATGCAGGATGGCTTACAGCAGCTAGTGCACTTGCTAGAAATGAATACAATACTGTTCCAGACTTAATTTATTTACCAGAAGTTCCCTTTGATAAAAATCAATTTATCAAATCTATAGGTGAATTACTTGAGAAGAAAAAAAATATTGTAGTTGCAGTTTCTGAAGGAATTAAAGATCAAGATGGTAATTTTTTAGATCAAAACTCGAAATACACAAAAAAAGATGCCTTTGGACATATTATTCATTCAGGTACTGCCAAAGTACTTGAAACCCTTGTCTTTCAAGCATTTCATTGTAAGGTTAGAAGCATTGAACTAAATGTATTACAACGTTGTGCAATGCATATAGCTAGTAAAACTGACATTAATGAATCATTTGAAATAGGAAAAGAAGCAGTACGCTCTGCCTTAAATAATCAAACAGGTAAAATGATGTCATTTAAAAGAATTCATAATCATCCATATCAAATTGAAATTCATACTGTAGATGTAAAAGATGTTGCTAACCTAGAAAAGAAAATACCTATCTCTATGATTAATGAAGAAAAAAATAATATCACTAAAGAACTTTATGATTACCTTTACCCATTAATCCAAGGAGAAGTTCAAATTGATTATCAAAATGGCATTCCAAAATACTTAAGTATTTCTCATTTGTTTAAATCATAAAACAAAATAATTAAACCAAATACTAAGGAGGTATTGTAATGAAATTAAACTCATTTAAACGTATGTCGTTTACTGCATTATTATCTGCCCTATGTTATATTGGCTTTATGTATTTACGAATCGATATTCCTGTACTAGGTGGAAGTGTAGCGATTCATTTTGGTAATACATTTTTAATTGTTGCAGCATTACTTCTTGGAGGAGTTGTTGGAGGACTTGCAGGTGCAATTGGGATGAGTATTGCAGATTTACTGATTCCTCAATATGCAATAAGTGCTCCTAAAACATTTATTCTTAAACTTTGTATTGGTCTTATTATAGGATATGTTGCATACCATATTGGAAAAATTAACCAAACAAATAATGAACATAATATAAAAAAATGGGCATTTATTGCATCATTATTAGGGATGTTATTTAATGTCCTATTTGAACCAATTATTACATTTTTGTACAACTATTATATTTTGGATGTTGAATATAATGTCTCTAAAATATTTGCATCATGGATGACTGGAGCAACCATTCTTAATGCTATCATCTCCATTATTATTGCAAATATTCTATATCATGCACTAAGAAAGATATTAAACATAATGTAGATGATTATATCTTATTTTGTAATAAATACAAAAACTGCATATAAATGCAGTTTTTATATTTTTGTAACGTTATGCGCTTGTAATCCTCTTTCAGTATTTACTAATTCAAATTCAACCAATTGACCAGCATCAATTGTTTTAAATCCTTCTTGAATAATTTGAGAATAATGAAAGAAAATATCTTTTTCTTCATTATCCATATTAATAAATCCGAATCCTTTTTCTTGATCAAACATTTTTACTTTTCCTATTACGTTCATCTACTCCATCACCCTTTCTATATTTTCAAATATATAACGACCACTTATAAAAATCAAACAAATTATTTTTTCTTTTTCTTTTTATGTCGTTCTTTTTTTCGATTTGGTTGTATTACATTCGATTTTTTTGGTTTTTGAGACATCATTCCAGTTAACGGATTAATTCTAGTCATATTTTCCATTAACGTCTTAGATTGTTGAAATTTATTCAATAACTTATTTACATCACTAACTTCCATTCCACATCCTTTTGCAATTCTAATTTTTCTTTTTGCAGTAATGATAGATGGATTTCTTCGTTCATCTTTAGTCATTGACTGAATAATAGCTTCAGTTTTTTTCAACTCTTTACTTGTATCTTCGTCATTAATTTTTGGAAGGTTGGAACCAATACCAGGAATCATCTTTAATATCCCTGACATAGGACCTAATTTTTGAAATTGTTTTAATTGATCTAACATATCATCTAAACCAAATTCTCCAGACGTAAGTCGATGAAATGATTTTTTAGCGCTCTTTTCATCTATAACATCTTGTGCCTTTTCAATTAATGACATCACATCACCCATACCTAGAATTCGATCAGCCATTCTATCTGGATAGAATAAGTCTAATGAATCTAGTTTTTCGCCAGTCCCAATGAATTTAATTGGAACATTAGTAATATGACGAATAGATAAAGCTCCACCACCTCGTGAATCTCCATCTAATTTAGTTAAAACAGCACCAGTCAAAGATAATTGTTCATTAAAACTACTAGCCACATTTACAATGTCTTGTCCAGTTAATGCATCGACAACTAATAATATTTCATCAGGATTTACAATTTCTTTAATATTAGACAATTCATTCATTAATTGTTCATCAATATGTAATCTTCCTGCAGTATCTATTAAAATTACATCATGATTATTAGTTTTGGCATATTCTAAAGCTTCTGTTACAATTTGTTCTGGTTTAGTATTAGTCCCTTTATCAAAAACAGGTACATTTAATTGTGTTCCAATTGTTTGCAACTGTTCTATTGCAGCAGGTCTATAAATATCTGCTGCAACTAATAACGGGTTTTTTTGATATTTTTTTTGGATTAAATGAGAAATTTTACCAGTTGTCGTTGTTTTACCAGCACCCTGTAACCCTACCATCATAATAACAGTTGGTTTTTTTTCAAACTTTATTTCACTTACTGATGTACCAAGTAACTCAACTAATTCATCATGAACAATTTTTACAACCATTTGTCCAGGAGTAAGAGAAGATAAAACATCTTGTCCTAGTGCTTTTTCTTTTACATTTTGGATGAATGTTTTAACAACTTTGAAATTGACATCTGCTTCTAATAAAGCAAGACGAATTTCACGTAGCATTTCATCCATATTTTGTTCTGTTAACTGACTTTGTCCGCGAATTTTTTTTAATGAACTTTGTAAACGTTCTGATAATGATTCAAATGCCATAATATCCTCCTATAAGTCTCTAATTTTTTTTAAATATTGGTGTATTTGATCATGATGATCTAATTCAAAGGATTCAATTTCTTGAATTAACTGAACTCTTTGATTGTGTTTTTCTAACAAATTTAATTTTTCCTCGTATTCTTCTAAAATAAATTCAGCACGTTTTAAATTATCATATACTGCATTTTTACTAACTTCAAATTCATCTGCAATTTCAGACAATGAATAATTTTCATTATAATAATAAGTTAAATATGCTTGTTGTTTTTTAGTTAATAAATTACCATATAAGTCCATTAATAAATTAATACGTTGAGTTTTTTCTATTGAATTCATTTTAATCACCTAATAAATTTTTACATAATCCATAAATATATTGTTCAAGATCAAAGGCTTGTAAATCATCCATTTTTTCTCCCAATCCAATAAATTTAACAGGAATATTCAATGCATCCTTAATTGATAAAACAATTCCACCTTTTGCAGTACCATCCATTTTAGTAAGCACAATACCTGTAATATCTGTTATTTTAGCAAATTCAGTAGCTTGACTTACTCCATTTTGGCCAGTTGTTGCATCAATCACTAACAAGGTTTCGTGTGGTCCATTTGGTATTTCACGTTTAATAATTCGATTCATTTTTTCTAATTCATTCATTAAATTTACTTTATTTTGTAAACGTCCTGCAGTATCAATTATTAAAACATCCTTATTTAATGATTTAGCTTGTTGAATACCATCATAAACTGCAGCAGAAGGATCACCACCAACTTTTCCTTTTACAATATCTACTTCTAACTTTTCAGCCCATTTTGCCAATTGATCAACAGCACCAGCTCTAAACGTATCTCCTGCTACTAACATCAATGACTTCCCTTTTTCTTTTAATAAATGAGTTAATTTTGCAATCGTAGTAGTTTTTCCAGCACCATTTACTCCAATCATTAATATTACAGTTAGCCCATCATGTTGTAAATTTAATTCATTTGTCATGAAACTATCATTTGCATAAATAACAAACATTTTATCAATAATAATATCATTTATTTTAGATGGATCAGTAATACCTTGAAGTCTGACTTCTGTTTTAATTTCATCTACAATTTTTACAACCATATTGACACCAACATCAGACATAATTAAAACATTTTCTAATTCTTCAAAATAATCATCATCAATTTCTCTAAAACGTGCAGCTAATTCATTAATTTTTTCTGAAAAAGAAGTATTCGATTTGTCTAATCCTGCAACATATTTTTCATTTTGTTTTGTAGATTTTCCAACTAATGTTTCCTTAATCTTGTTTAAAAATCCCATTTTTATTCCTCCTGTTTTACAACATCTTCCAATTGAACACAAACTAAATGTGTAACACCTTTTTGTTGCATAGTAGCACCATAAAGAATATCACATTGTTCCATAGTACCTGGACGATGAGTGACCACAATAAACTGTGTAGTCCCTGAATATGTTTTTAAATACTTTGCAAATCGTTCTACATTTGCTTGATCAAGTGCTGCTTCTACTTCATCTAAAATGCACATTGGAACTGGTCTTACTTTTAATATTGCAAATAAGCATGAAATAGCAATTAATGCTTTTTCACCACCTGAAAATAAAGAAATGTTTTGTACTGCCTTACCTGGTGGTTGCACATCAATATCAATACCTGTTTCTAATATATTATCAGGATCAGTATATTTAAGCATCGCATTTCCACCACCTAATAACGTCCTAAACACATTATTAAATTCACTATTAATTTGATGGAATGTTGTATTAAATTTTTCTACCATTACTTTATCCATTTCACTAATTGCATTTAACAAACCGTTTTGAGCATCTATAAGATCGAGTCTTTGCGTATTTAAATATTCGTAACGACCATTTACTTGTTCATATTCTTCAATAGAATCTAAATTAACATTGCCTAATTGATTAATCTTTGTTTTTAAATAGAACACTTCACTTCTTGCATCATCAGGTATATTTTGTTTTTCATAGTTTTCTGTAGCATATTCAAATGTCATTTGATATTCTTCACTTAGATAATTTAATTGGTTGTTAATTGAATTTTCAATTTTAGATGCTTCTATCTTTTTATGCATGATTATATTTTTTACTTCTGATATAGACTTATATAACGATTTAATTTCTGCTTCAAGCGATTCATTATCGTTTGTATATTCCATGCGAGTTTCACGTTTAATCTTGATTTCATCTGTTAATTGATCTCGTCTATTTATCGCTTTATTTAAATCCTCAATAATATCATGATCAACTTGTTTATCTAAAATTTGATTCATTTCTAAACGTTCATTAGCAAGATTTTCATATTGTGCCTTTAAATTATTAAATTCGTTTAATTTATGAGTAACTTCTTCTTCTAATTTTGCAAATGATATTTTCTTTTGTAATAATATATGACTATATTCCTTAGATTGAATATCCAATTCATTTATTTGTTCTTTTAAAAGGACAATATTTTTTTCATAGGAAATAATTTCTTCTTCAATCTTTTCTAACTCTTTTTGGATGCCTTGCATAGTATTACGCTTACGTGCATGACCACCACTCATTGCTCCCCCGACGTTTACTACATCACCAGATAAAGTTACAATTTTGTAACGGTAATACAATGTATTTGCTAAAAGGTTAGCAGTCTCTAAAGTATCTACAATAAGAATATTACCTAATTGATTCATTGCAACAAGTTCGTATTTTGAATCATAGGTTACAAAATCCATTGCTACTCCTAAAAAACCTTTTGTATTTTTAGCAACAAGTAAATGTTCTTCTCTTACACTTTTTTTAGAAAGTGAGTGAATAGGTAAAAAAGTTGCTCTACCTGACTTATTTTTCTTTAAAAAATGAATAGCATTACGCGCACTTTCCTGGTCTTTAGTAAGTACAAAATGACTTGCACTTCCTAAAGCAATTAAAATAGCTGTTTCATATCCTTCGTTTGGAATCATTACTTCTTCTACTACATTAATAATACCTATAAGATTACTTTCTAATACTGTTTTTACACCATGATTATAGTGAGTATTATTGGAAATTTGTTCACTAATCATTGATTTTTTTGTTTTTAGTGTATTAAATCTTAAATTTTGTTGTTCAAGTAAAGTTCTAAGTTGTTCAACTTTTATATTACATTCACTACGCTGTTGTTCTACATTTTTTACTTCTGATTCTAATGCATCATATCTTTCTACACGATGATTATATTCCTTTAACACATCCTGAATCAACTCTTTAAATGATTGTATTTGATTTTCTAAATCCTCAGTCGATTGATTTTCAATAATATATTTTCTTTTTTCATCTATTTGTACTTTGTTAGCAGTTAATCGATTTACTTCTTCCATTTCATACATTAACTTTTCTTGTAAATCATTTACTTCCTTATCTAACAACAACATTTTTGCTTTTTTCGTATCTAAAATTGCTTCTTTTTCTGCTAACGAAGCATTATATTCTTGATCATATACTTCATTTTCACAAATCTCAGTTTCTATTTTTTTAAATTGATTTGTTAAATCTTTTACTTCATTTACAATTAAACTTATTTCTATATTTTCAAGTTGTTTTTTTAATTCTAAATATTTTTCTGCTTTTTCTTTTTGTTTTTTTAGTGGAATAATTTGCTTTTCTAACTCAAGTACAATATCAATAATTCGCTTTAAATTATCTTCTGTTTTCTCTAATTTTCGAATTGATTCAATCTTTCGTTTTTTATACTTTGAAACACCTGCAGCTTCTTCAAATATTAATCTTCTATCTTCTGGTTTTGAATCTGCAAACGTAGATATATTACCTTGCGAAATCATAGATAATGAATCCTTACCTAATCCTGTGTCCATTAATAAGTCTACAATATCTTTTAAACGACATTGTTTTTTATTCAATAAATATTCACTTTCACCACTATGACGATAAATTCTTCTTGTAAATTCGACCTCATCATATTCTATATTAATGTGATGATCACTATTATCAAATGTCAATGTTACTTCTGCAACATTTTGTGGTTTCCTATCTTGTGATCCAGCAAAAATTACATCTGACATAGAATTTCCTCTTAATGATTTAATAGATTGTTCTCCTAAAACCCATCTAATTGCTTCCGTAATATTACTTTTCCCACATCCATTAGGGCCAACAATTCCAATAACACCTTGATGTAAATCCAAAGATATTTTATCTGCAAAAGACTTGAACCCATGTATATCTATTTTTTTCAAATACATTTAACCACCTCATATTTAGTTTATTATATAATAAAAATCAATAAAAAAAAAGTCTTATATAAACTACAAGACCTTTAATCGTTTATTTAGAATGAAGAGCTAACCAAACACATAATTAATTCTGTTAAACCTTATAAAACTGATCAACGTCTATTACAAAGATTGTTGCTCCCCCAACCAATACATCTACCATAGTTGTCATCGTTACCTCAGGTAAAGACAATGTGTTTACAGTTGGTACCTTTTCAGTTCTATGTTTTGCCTTAGACTTAATCAATTCAATAACATCATCTACTTTTTCCTCATCAGTCCCAACAAGCAACGTTGTATTCCCCTTACTTAAAAATCCACCTGTTGAAGCTAGTTTAGTTACATAATATCCAGCTTTATTTAATGTAGATGCAACTTTATTTGAATCATCCTTATTAATAATTGCAATAATTAATTTCATTGAAATATACCTCCTTATTAATTATAGTATACATCATTCCTATAATGAAGTACACTAAAACAAAAAAAGGTATCCAAAAGGATACAAATGCCTAGCAACGTGCTATCTTTG
>JAHHSU010000015.1 GCA_020025035.1 Thomasclavelia sp.
ACAGTAACGCATTTCTTCTGTTATAATATTCATATGAGGTCTCCTTTATGATTTTGTACCAAGATCAATTATAACAGAGTACCTCATTTTTTTATTGTTTTGTGATACAGTAATAATGTTCATAGAGGCCTCCCTTGTAAATTTTGTGCAATAATATAGCATCTATAAAACTAATTTGAAGTTTATTTATAATTCCACTTTCGTTTACAATTTTTAAATAATTACTTAACATTTTAATAAATTTATATATAATTATTAACATATTATAAAGGAGGTATGACATGAACAAAAATTATGAAATAGATATGTGTAATGGTCCTATATTCAATCGCATTATCATATTTGCATTACCATTAATTCTTTCTGGAATTTTACAACTGTTTTTTAATGCTGCAGACATTATAGTAGTTGGAAGATTTGCTGGTAGTCAATCACTCGCAGCAGTAGGTGCTACTAGCTCTTTAATTAACTTACTTATTAATCTTTTTATAGGACTATCTGTTGGTGCGAACGTTTTACTTGGTCGCTATATTGGTGCTAAAGAAGATAAAAACGCATCAGAAACTGTGCATACTGCAATATATACTGCTTTTTATGGTGGTATATTAATGATTTTAGTAGGTTACCTTTTATCTAAACCACTCTTACAACTTATGGGTACACCTAATGATGTAATTAACTTATCGACTATATATATGCGAATCTATTTTATGGGTATGCCAGCATTTATGGTATATAATTTTGGTGCTGCTTTGTTACGTACTGTTGGGGATACAAGAAGACCACTATATTTTTTACTTATTGCTGGAATTGTAAATATTTTTCTAAATTTATTCACAGTCATTGTATTAAATATGGGTGTAGCAGGAGTAGCTTTGGCTACAATTAGTTCTCAATTAGTATCAGCAATTTTAGTTATCCAATGTCTTCGTAATTCTAAAGGTGTCTTAAAATTAAAAAGAGAATATTTAAAATTACATAAAGATAAATTTATTCAAATGATTAAAATTGGCTTACCTGCTGGATTACAAGGAACTATATTTAGTATTTCAAACGTTATAATTCAATCCTCTATTAATTCCTTTGGTTCAACCGTTGTTGCAGGAAATACTGCTTCTAGTAATATCGAAGGTTTCATTTATACATCAATGAATGCTATATATCAAACTTCGCTAAGCTTTACAAGTCAAAATATGGGGGCTAAAAAATATCATCGTGTAGATCAAATCTTACTACAATGTTTAGCAATTGTAGCTGGAGTAGGTATTATTTTTGGCTTTAGTGTTTATTTCTTTTCAAAACCATTACTTCATATTTATTCAAATGATCCAAATGTAATTATGGCTGGAGTCAATAGATTAGGAATTATGGCAACTACCTTCTTTATTTGTGGAATGATGGATGTAGTAGTTGGTTCCTTAAGAGGAATGGGATTTTCGATTACACCAATGCTTGTATCATTAACAGGTGCTTGTCTATTACGTGTAGTTTGGGTATTTACTATTTTTAAAATATATCCAACTTTATTTACTTTATATATTTCTTATCCAATATCATGGTTATTAACTTTTATAGCGCACATCATTTGTTATTTAATTATACGTCGTTCAGTTTTTAATAAATAAATGTAGATAAATAAAAAGTTGTATAGAGGAATTAATATTCCACCTATACAACTTTTTTATTTTAGTTTATCTAACATATCCCACACACCAAGCATATACATAATTCCTAATGCACGGTCATATAATCCATATCCAGGACGAACATTTCCAGGACCTTCATCCCATAAATGACGACCATGATCTGGACGAATATATCCTTCATAACCACAATCATGATATGCTTTTAAAATATCTAAAATGTGTGTATCTCCATCACAATCACGATGACTTGCTTCTGAGAAATCTCCATTTTCAAAATGTTTTACATTTCGAATATGTGCAAAAGCAATACGATCACAATGTTTTCTAACAATGTCTGCAACATTATTATTTGGATCTGCATTTAAACTTCCAGAACATAATGTAATACAGTTATGTTCATCATCAACCATTTTTAAGAATCTATCAATACTTTCTTCACATGTTAATAATCTTGGAAGTCCAAATATATCCCATGGTGGATCATCCATGTGAACAGCCATCTTAATTCCGCATTCGCGGCAAGTAGGCATAATTGCTTCTAAGAAATACTTTAAATTGTCCCATAACATTTCTTTTGTTACAGGTGCATATGCAGCAAATAATTCATCTAATTTCTCCATACGTTCTGGTTCCCATCCTGGGAATGTTAAACCATGAAGGTTATTAAGTATATAATTTGCCATTTCTTTAGGATCTTCTTGGATTTTACTAGCTTCATAATAAAGCGCAGTTGAACCATCACCTACTGGATGGAACAAATCTGTACGAGTCCAATCGAAAACAGGCATAAAATTATAACAAATTACCTTAACTCCAAATTTAGATAGGTTTTTGATAGTTTGTATATAATTTTCAATATACTTATCACGTGTTGGTAATCCGATTTTAATATCATCATGCACATTTACTGATTCAACTACATCCATATTAAATCCATATGGTTCTAATTGTTTTTGTACTTGCGCAATTTCCTCGATTTCCCAAACTTCGCCAGGCATTTTTTCATGTAATGCCCAAACGATGCTTGTTACACCAGGAATTTGTTTGATATCAGAAAGACTAATTTTGTCATTTCCTTCACCGTACCAACGAAATCCCATTTGCATCGGCATATAATCTCCTCCTTTTTTAAATTTTTTTATTTTCAAACTATTTCATGTGTAAATACGTAAACGTATTTAATATATAGGAATATCAATAATGATATTATCCTCTAATTTGTTTAACTAATGCAACTGCTTTTGCAGACATTTCTTTGATTTGTTCAAATTGTCCACTTTCTACTAAATCACCTTTTACCATCCAACTTCCACCACAAGCTACAATTCTATCAAATGATAGGTAATCTTTTAAATTATTAGTACTAATTCCACCAGTTGGCATAAATCTTACATTTGTATATGGTGCAGCTAATGCCTTAATTGTAGATATACCACCAAATTGTTCTGCTGGAAAAAACTTAATAACTTTTAATCCGCGTTTTACTGCTTGAGCAACTTCTGAAGGTGTGATGCATCCTGGTAATACTAAAATATCTTTTTGGATACAATAATCAACAATTTCAGGATCAAACCCAGGACTTACAATGAATTTAGCTCCAGCATTTACAGCTCGATCAACTTGTTCTGTAGTTAATACTGTACCTGCTCCTATAAGCATTTCTGGAAATTCATTTGCCATAATACGAATTGATTCCTCTGCTGCTTCAGTTCGAAATGTTACTTCTGCACAAGGTAGTCCACCATCACACAAAGCCTTAGCTAATGGTTTAGCATCTTTTGCATCATTTAAAACTACAACGGGTACAACTCCTAATTTTTCTACTCTAGTCAACAACTCATTCATATTCTTAACTCCTTTACTTTATATCAAAGCCAAAATATCTTTTAGCATTATTATATGAAATACCTTTTACAATCTTTTCAAGTATTGCATCATCTGCAGGATATTCTCCATTTTCTACCCATGTTCCAATTAAGTCACACATAATTCTTCTAAAATATTCATGTCTTGTATAAGATAAGAAACTTCTTGAATCAGTAAGCATTCCAACAAAATTTCCTAATAATCCTAAGCTTGCTAAAGAGATCATTTGATCTTTCATTCCTTGCTTATGATCATTAAACCACCATGCACTTCCTTGTTGTATTTTACCAATTGCAGTAGAATCTTGGAAACATCCTATAATCGTTCCAATAGCAGCATTATCAATTGGATTTAAGCTATATAAAATTGTTTTTGGCAATTCATCTGTTTTAGCTAGTGCATCTAAATAATTAGCCATATCTGAAGATGGTGCAAAATTATTAATACAATCTATTCCTGCATCAGGACCTAATTTACGATATATACTTTCGTTATTATCTCTTTTTACTCCATAATGTAATTGCATTGCCCATCCTTTTTTATGATAAGCTTTTCCCATTGCAACCATAAAAGCAGTTTTATACTTAAGTTCTTCTTCTCTTGAAATCACTTTACCTGATAATCTATTAGCAAATATAGTTTCTACTTCTTGATCAGTATAAGGAGTATAAAATACATATTCTAATCCATGATCACTAATACGACATCCAATTTCTTCAAACCAATCCATTCTTTTTTGTAAAGCTTTTAACATATCTTGATAATGCTTGATTGGAGTATTACTAACATCTGATAATTTTTGAATATAATCAACAAAATCTTCTTTTTCAATATTCATTGCTTTGTCTGGACGCCATGTTGGTAAAACTTGAACGTCAAAAGTAGGATCTTCTGCTATTTTTTTATGCCATATTAATGAATCAATAGGATCATCTGTTGTACATAATAATTTGACATTTGAATTAATGATAAAACTTCTTGCTGACATATTTTTTAATTTCTCATTACACAAATCCCAAACAGTTTGTGCAGTACTACCATTTAAAACTCCTTCATATCCAAAATAATTTTTTAGTTCTAAATGACTCCAATGATAAAGTGGATTTCCAATTGCCATTTCTAATGTTTCAGCCCATTTTTGGAATTTTTCTCTATCTGTTGCATCACCTGTAATATATTTTTCCTCTACACCATTAGAGCGCATTTGACGCCATTTGTAATGATCTGCTCCAAGCCATACTTGAGTAATATTTTCAAATTTTCTATCCTCATATATTTCTTGTGGTACTATATGACAATGATAGTCAATAATTGGCATCACTTTTGCATAATCATGATATAACTTTTTTGCTGTACTAGTACTTAACAAAAAATCTTCATCCATAAATTTTTTCATTTTTTAAACCTCTCTACTATCGATTCATTTCGCTTTGATATCCACTTTCCATATGATGATCTGCGATAATATTATCAATTTCTTTTTTATCTAATGAAGGCATATCTCCTGGAATAGTATTTTTTACAGCGCTACATGCATTTCCATACATAAGTGCTTTATTACAATCCATATTAGAAGAAAGCAACCCATAAAGTGCACCAGCACAATATGCATCTCCACTACCAATACGATCTACTACTTCAATATCGTTATATGGTTTTTCTTCATAGAACTTATCTTCTTTTGCATTATAAATTACAGAAGTAAAACTATGTCTTTTTGGAGAATGAACAGTTCTATTTGTAGATGCAACAATTGAAATAGGATATTCTTTTGCAAACTCCTTCATCATTTGTTCTAATGTACCTTTCTTTTTAAATGTTAACTGCGCTGTTGATTCTGAACAGAAAAAGATGTCTACATATGGAAGTAATGATTCAATACATTCTCTTGCTTCTTCTCCAGTCCAAAGATTTCCTCTAAAATTAACATCAAACGAAATTATAGCACCTGCTTTTTTAAAACGTTTAATCATTTCAACACCTGTTTGCCTAGCTTCCTTAGAAAGTGCTAATGTGATTCCAGATGTATGGAAACATTTAGTTTGATGATAGATTTCTTCATCAAAATCATCAATTGAAACTTTTGTCATTGTGGAATTTGCTCGATCATATACCACATTTGGTTTACGTGGTGCAGCACCATTTTCATAATAATAAATTCCTAAACGTGCATTTTTTTGATTTTGATAAGCAATCTTGTCTGTACCTACCCCACAAAATCCAATTTGATTTTTTGCATAAATTCCTATAGCAGAATCTGGAAGTACAGTAAGCATACTTGTACTTAACCCTAATAAAGAAGCTCCAGCTGCAACGTTTAATTCTGCTCCACCAATGTTTTTTTCAAATGTAGTGCTACGTACAATTCTTTCATTATTCGCAGGAGATAATCTTAATAAGACCTCTCCTAATGTAACTAAATCATATTTTTTAGACATATTCTTTCAATACCTTTCTTATTGCACCTTTAGCTTGATTCATTTGTGTAAAGTATTCACAAACTGTTTTAGCCATTCCTACAGAATAAAGATTTACCCCAAATATTTTTTCATTTTCAAGAAGTGGCTTAATTCTTTCTTCTACATTAATATCTTTTCCAATTTCAATTCCTTCTACATATGGACAAACTGTTTCAAGAAGTGGATCTGGACTTAATTCAAATTTATTTCCTTGATCATCAATTCCTGTTAAATAACGTAACCATCCAGCAAATACTAAAGGAATTAATTTTAAATCCGCTACATTTAATGAAGAAGATGCAGCATATGCTTTAATTGTTTCTCCAAAACGTATAGCTAATTTTTGAGATGTGTCTGTAGCAATACGTTGAGGTGTATCAGGCATAAATGGATTTGGGAAACGTACATTTATAACCGTATCAATAAATTCTTTTGGATCAAGTACACCTGGATTTACTACTACTGGCAATCCTTCTACATATCCAATTTGTTCTACTAATTTTTTTAATTCAGGATCTTTCATTTCATCAGAAATTTTTTCATATCCTAAAATACATCCAAAAACAGCTAATGCTGTATGAAGTGGATTTAAACATGTACAAACTTTCATTTTTTCAACTTTATCTACTGTTTCTCTTTCAGTAAATAAAATTCCACCTTTTTCTAAAGCTTCTGGACGTCCATTTGGAAAAGCATCTTCAATAACTAGATATTCTGTTTCTTCTGCATTAACAAATGGTGCTACATACGTATTTTTAGATGTAATAACTGGTTCTAGTCCTTCTAATCCATCTTTTTTAAGTATTGCTTCTACAGAAGCATCAGGTCTTGGCGTAATTTTATCAATCATTGACCAAGGGAATGTTACTTTAGTTTTGTCGTTTACATAATCAACAAATCCTTTATCTGCAACATTATTTTCTACCCATTTTGTTGCAATAGTATTAATAGTTGCATATAATTTGTCTCCATTATGTGAGCAATTATCCATACTTACCATTGCAATAGGTTCTTTTCCTGCTTCATATCTTGTATAAAGTAATGATGCTACTTTTCCCATGTAGCTAATCGCTTTTTTAGGTCCATTTTCAAAATCTTTTAATACATCTGGTAAAAATTCTCCTTTACCATTAACAAGACTATATCCTTTTTCTGTAATAGTAAATGATGCAATTTGTAATGATTTGTTTTTAAATATCTCATTAATTCTTGCATATTCACTTGTTGCTTCTGGATCTAGTGCTAATGATTCCACAACACTTCCAATAACAGTTTTTTCTACATTTCCATCAGATTTTAATGTAACAAGTAAATGATAATCATCATGAGGATGATTCATTTTTCTAACAATTTCATAATCATATCCTTCTACAACTACAAGTCCTCGATCTATTAATCCTTCATTTAATAAATTTTGAACTACATTTGCTTGGAATGCTCTAAAAATATTTCCTGGTCCAAAATGAATCCAATATGGATTTTCCTTTGTATTTTTTTCTACTACTTCACGGTCAAATTTTGGAAGATGATATCCTTTTTCTTCCCATTCTTTTGTATTAGCTAAACCTTGTTTGTCTAATTTCATCAGAATGACCTCCTTTCAATTTTCTACTATTATTTTAAATAAATTTCCTATTTTTATCCATTGATTAAATTGTTATATACATTGCAAAAATTGCGATTTTGTGATAAAATACACGTTATTATGAAGGGAATGGAGATTTATGAAAAAAAAATTGCAAACAAACTTTCAAAATAGGCAATATATGCTCTCTAAACATTTTGAGCTATTTTACTATGATGATACAAACTTTAACAGTGTTATTATGCATTCTCATGATTATTATGAATTTTATTTTTTTGTTGCTGGTGATACCACATTTCAAATTGATAAAAACCAACATCATGTCCAATTTGGAGATATGATGCTAATTCCACCTCATACAAAACACCGTATTATTTCTCATAATGAAAAAATTCCATATAGAAGGTATATCTTTTGGTTAAGTATTGATTTTTACAATTACTTAGCAAAAAGTTCATCTTGTTTTAAATATATTGTCGAATATGTACATGAACATCAACAATTTTTATTTCATCTTGATGAAATTTCTTTTAATACATTACAAACAAAAATGATTAGATTACTAGAAGAAATGCGTGGTGATAGATTTGGAAAAGAAATTCAACTTCAACTATATGTTAATGATCTAGTTCTACATATTAATCGCTTTGTTTATGAGCAAATAGAATCTAAAAGTAACTCGAATAATAATACACTTTACTATAATCTTATCGAATATATTGAAACAAATTTAACTAATGAATTAACCCTTGAATCCATTGCAGAACATTTTTATGTTAGTAAATATCACATTGCTCATATTTTTAAAGAAAATATTGGTATATCTATTCATCAATACATCACTAAAAAAAGATTAAGTTTATGTCAACAAGCAATGAAATCAAATTTAAATATAACAGATATTTATCAAACATATGGATTTGGAGACTATTCAAGTTTTTATCGAGCATTCAAAAAAGAATACGGTATTTCACCTAAAGAATACAAGAACAATTGTGTATCATGTTGTAATAAATAATTAGAACTAATATATGTATCTCAATAAAATTTATCTTATTGATAAGTATTTTACTTTTATTTATTAACCAATAATAGAGATGTTAATAAAAATACACTAAAAATATGAAGCGATTTCATTTTTTAGGCAAATGTACAATTATTTTATTTGCTTTACTTCCTTTATTTTAGTATATATAATGAAATTATGTTTTATCATATAATGTTATAATATGGGTAACAGTTTCTACATCTCACCGTAAATGAGATACTATGATATATCTGTTTTATTCTGTATAACTAAATATTTATGATGAAACATAGATTGGAGGATATATGAATAAAATTGCAGATTTTTTTAGATTTAAAGAACGTAATACGTGTTTAAAAACAGAAATAGTTGCAGGTATTACAACATTTGTCACAATGGCTTATATTTTAGTTGTACAACCTGGTGCTATTGTTGGGTATGGAAACACATCATACATTGTTGATGTTAATGGTGTGATGATCACAAAAGAAGCAATTATGGTAACATGTGCTATTATTAGTTGTCTTATAACATTATTAATGGCATTCTATACTAATCTTCCCTTTGCTTTAGCAACTGGTATGGGAAGTAATTTTATGTTTGGTTCGTTAATTCAATCTCATACATTGTCTTTTGGAGGAGCAATGGCAATGACTTTGATTTCAGGAACTATTTTTTTGTTTTTAACCATTTTTGGTATTAGAGATTTAATTGTAAAAGCTATACCTAGAAACATAAAAATTGCAATTGGAGCAGGAATAGGATTTTTTATTGCATACTTAGGATTTAAAAATTCTGGTATTACAGTTTTTCATGAAAATGGTATAGAAATTGGTAATTTCACTGATCCAGCTATAGCTTTATCTATCTTAGGATTAGCATTAATTGCAATACTTACAGCATACAATATAAAAGGTGCAATTTTAATAAGCATCGTAATTATTACCATTATTGGTATTCCTTTAGGAGTTACAACTGTCCCTAAAACATTAGCTAAAATGCCAGACCTTACTGGATTAAACAATATCATATTTAATTTAGATTTTAAATCTGTATTTTCATTTTCATCATTTATATTAATTTTTACTGCATTTTGTGGTGACTTTTTCTCAACATTAGGAACTATTTTAGGAGTTGGTGCAAAAGCAGGAATGTTAGACAACAATGGGGATTTACCAGGAATTGAAAAACCATTTCTAGTAGATGCTATTGGAACATGTGTAGGTGCACTTACAGGAAATACTGTTATCACTACTTTTGTAGAATCAAGTTCTGGAGTAGAAGCAGGAGGTCGTACTGGATTTGCAAGTGTAATTACCTCATTATTATTTTTAATGATGATATTTTTATCACCCTTAGTACTAATGATTCCAAATGTAGCTACAGGACCAGCATTAATTTTTGTAGGATTTTTAATGATTAGTGGGATTAAAGATATTGATTTTTCTGATTTAACCGAATCTTTTGGCCCATTTATAATGATTATGTTTATTATTTTTACTGCATCTATTGCTAATGGTATTGCAGCAGGAATTTTAGCACATGTATTGATCAAAACTGCAACTAGAAATTTTAAAGATGTTCATCCAATTATGTATATCATGTCAATTCCATTAATTTGTTATTTTATATTTTAATTAAATGCTTAAAATATTTATAAATTATAGAATATTTAGGAGAAAAATATGAAAATACTACCAAAAAATAAACAAAAACTATTACAAGCTGCTTTAGGTAAAATTCAAAATGATTTATTAATAAAAAACACTAAACTTGTTAATGTTATTACTGGTGAAATATACCCAGCAAATGTATTTGTATATGATGGATTTATAACTCATGTTGAATACAAAGATTTAAACGCAGATTTAAATAATGCTAATCTAATCATTGATGCAAAAGGAAAGTATCTTATCCCTGGTTTTATTGATGCACATGAACACATTGAAAGCTCAATGATGACCCCACGAAATTTTGCAAAATCAATTATCCCTTGGGGAACGACAACCATTGTAACTGATCCTCATGAAATAGCAAATGTTCTAGGTATGGAAGGTGTATATTATATGTATGAAAACTCTAATAATCTTCCTATGCGCCAACTAATAGATATTCCAAGTTGTATACCTGCTGTTCCTAATTTAGAAAATTCAGGTGCTACTTTTTTAGCAGATGAAATTGAAAAATTATGTAATCTAGATAGAGTAATTGGGTTAGCTGAAGTAATGGATTATCTTGCGGTTATTCATGGTGAAAAACGAATGATGGACATTATACAAGTTGCTCAAGATCGTGGATTATACATTCAAGGACATGCACCATATGTAAGTGGACGTATGTTATCAGCATATTTATGTGGCGGCCCTAACACATGCCATGAAACACGTGCACCAAGTGAGGCACTAGAAAAATTACGCAATGGAATGTATGTTGATGCTAGAGATAGTTCGATTACAAAAAATGTATCTGATATTTTAACAGGAATTAAAGATATTAAATTTTATGACCATCTATGCTTTTGTACTGATGACAAAGAAGCTGATGATATATTGCATAATGGACATATGAACGATGTAGTACGTAATGCAATACGTTGTGGAATGGATCCTATTACAGCAATTAAAAGTGCTACGTATAATACTGCTAGAGAGATAAAAATTGATAATCTAGGTGCTATTGCTCCAGGTTTTGTAGCAGATATGATTTTAGTTGATAGTTTAGAAGAATTAAAACCAAGTCATGTTTTCTATAATGGGCAATTAGTAGCAAAAGATGGCCAACTATTAGAATCCATAGAGGATAAGGATTTTGAAATTGAACAACGAAATTCAATGTTTGTAAAAACATTAAGTGAAGAAGATTTACGTTTAAAAGCTAATATAACTAATGGTAGTATAAAAGTAAATATAATGAAATATAATAACCTACTATTATCTAGTACTAAACTAACTACAGAAGAATTACCCGTTAAAAATGGCTATATAGAATTAAATGATGATGATTTAAAATTTGTTGCTGTAATTAATCGTCATCAAGGACATGACACAATAGGTTTAGGCATAGTACGTGGGTTTGGTACCAAAACTGGTGCATTAGCATCTACAGTTTCTCATGATTCACATAATCTTACCATTGTGTTTGATAATGTAAAAAATGCTTTAATAGCAGCAAATGAACTCATTAATTGTGGTGGTGGGATGTGTGCAGTAAAAAATGGTAAAATTTTACACACACTTAAATTACCATTAGCAGGGCTAATTTCTTTAAAATCAGCAAAAGAATTAGCTATAGATATCAAAAAAATGAAAGATGCAAATAGAGAGTTAGGATTAGTTGATATAGAAAATCCTTTACTACGCATTGTAACTTTAGCACTTCCTGTTATACCAGAAGTAAAAATGTCAGACTTAGGCCTAGTCGATGTTTTAAACAAAAAAATTATTCCCTTATTTGTTTCTAAATAGTTAATGACAGTCTTTATTATAAACTATCAAAGTGTTAGATAATCATTAGGTTATTTAACACTTTTAATAATTTTATTTAACTATAAATATCAAAAATTCTATCCTAAATTACAAACAAAAGTTAAATTTGAAATACAAAAGTATAAATAGGTAAAAAATATCATAAAACTATAAATAAATGTATAAAATTTAAAGATTAAGATTAGCTGATATCCACATATTTTTTTATTGTAACATATGTGTTGATAGCTAAGAAAAGCATTCATTATTTTATTTATTTTTATTGTTTATTTTATAAAAATTTGATATTATGAACTAGTTAGGAGGTTACTTCTATGAATAATAAAATTGCAATTATTACAGATAGTAATTCAAGTATAAGTCAAGAAGAGGCTAAACAATTTGGAGTATATGTATTACCAATGCCTTTTACAATTGATGGAAAAGAATACTTTGAAGATATAAATTTATCTCAATCAGATTTTTTTACTATGCTTGAATCTGGAGCATCTGTTTTTACATCTCAGCCATCAATTGGTACGATAACTAAGTTGTGGGATGAACTACTTGAAACACATCATCAAATTGTTCATATCCCAATGTCAAGTGGACTAAGCGGATCTTGTCAAACTGCTACTATTCTTGCAAAAGAATATGATGGTAAAGTAGAAGTTGTCAACAACCAACGTATTTCTGTAACACTAAAGCATGATGTTTTAACAGCAAAAAGACTAGCAGATAAAGGAAAAACAGCAAAAGAAATTAAAGAAATTCTAGAAAAATATAAATTTAACAGCTCAATTTACATTACAGTCCCTTCTTTAGAATATTTAAAACGTGGTGGACGAATTACTAAAACTGCTGCTGCATTAGGTGGTTTACTTAAAATCAAACCTATTTTAACCATTCAAGGTGAAAAACTTGATGCCTTTGATAAAACAAGAACAATTTCAAAAGCATTCAAAATTATGGCAACGAATTTAGTAAAGGATACAGAAGAAAAAATTGATCCTATCCACTCTGGAAAAAATTGCACAATTTACGTTGCATACTCTAAAGATATAAACATTGGACTAGAAATGAAAAATTATTTACAACAGTATTTTCCAAATCATCAAATTGAAATAGCACCTTTATCTATTTCAGTTTCCTGTCATACTGGTCCAAATGCGATTGGAATAGCAGCTTGTTTAAATATAGACGACTAGAGTTTAACTCTAGTTTTTTTATTTAATTTGTTAAAAAAATAAAAATTGTGATATACTAACATTAGATAATAAAGAGGTGAAAATATGCCAGTTAAAAATACAAATGAAAAAAACAAAACAAATAATAGGTATCCAAATAAAAAAAAGAATACATTAAAAAATATCAACAACCATCAATACCACAATGATGAAACTAAAGTATACGCACTAGGTGGACTTGGTGAAGTTGGTAAAAATATGTACTGTGTTGAACATGACGATGAAATTATTATTATTGATGCTGGAGTAAAATTTGCAGAAGAAGGATTACCTGGAATAGATTATATTATTCCTGACTATAGTTACTTAGTTAAAAATCAAAAAAAAATTAAAGCCTTATTAATTACGCACGGCCATGAAGATCATATTGGAGGAATACCATTTTTACTACAAATTGTAAATATTCCTTTTATTTATGCTACACCTTTAGCAAGTGCGCTAATTAAACGTAAACTAGATGAAAAAAAATTAACTAATGCATCTAAAATTATTGAAATTAATGATGCATATCAATTTTCAACAAAGCACTTTAATATTGGATTTTTTAGAACTAACCACTCTATTCCTGAATCAATTGGGATTATTATCAATTCGCCAAATGGAAGAATTGTTTCTACAGGAGATTTCAAATTCGATCTTACTCCAATAGGTGCTCCTGCAGATTTTCAAAAAATGTCATTTATGGGAGCTACTGGAGTTACATTATTACTTAGTGATTCTACAAATGCTGAAGTTCCAACATTTTCTTTAAGTGAAAAAGTAATTTCAAATTCAATCCAAAACGAATTTAGAAAATCAGAAGGTCGTATAATTGTTGCAACATTTGCATCCAATGTAGATCGTGTACAACAAATTGTACAAGCTGCTGTTAAATTTGACAGAAAAATATTAGTGTTTGGTCGTTCTATGGAAAATGTTATTGAAACATCAAGAAAACTAGGTCATATCAAATGTCCAGATAAATATTTTATTAAAACTGATGAAGCTAGACGCTTAAAAGATAATAAAATATTAATATTATGTACAGGTAGTCAAGGAGAACCTCTTGCTGCATTATCAAGAATTGCAGCAGGTACACATAAATACATTAAAATAAAACCAACTGATACTGTTATTTTTTCTTCAAGTCCAATTCCTGGAAATGCAGCTAGTATCAATAGAGTGGTTAATAAATTATTTAGACTTGGTGCTAAAGTTCTAACACATTCACCATTAAATAGCCTACATACATCTGGACATGCTAGTCAAGAAGAACAAAAATTAATGTTATTATTAACTAGTCCTAAATATTTTTTTCCAGTACATGGAGAATATCGTATGTTAAAAATTCATAGTGAGCTGGCTCACGATGTAGGTATTCCTATGGAAAATACATTTGTTTTATCAAATGGAGATGTAATTTTATTAAAAGATGGTGAAGCAAGATTAGGAAATAGAGTACATGCAGATGATATATACGTTGATGGTAACGATATTACTGGATTATCAACTGCTGTATTACGTGATCGAAAAATATTATCAGAGGATGGTATGGTATCTATCATGATTAGTATGGACTCTCATAATGGAAAATTATTATCTAAGCCAGTTATTGTTTCAAGAGGATTTGTATATATGAAAGATAGCTATTACCTAATTAGAGAAGCAGAAAAATTAGTACAAGAATCACTAACAACTCTATTAAAAGGTAAAACAACATTTAGTGAAATCAAAAGTACAGTTAGAGATACACTTGGTCCATATTTTTATAGGAAAACTAAACGCAATCCAATGATTATTCCAGTCATTATGAATAAGAAATAATGAAAAAGATTAAAAAATTTATTTTATGTGTATTTACCTTTTTAATCGTAATAAGTTGTATTTGTATTTTTGTTTCTCCTCATCTTTGTTTGATTAAAAAATATGATATTGTTAATGAAGCTATTCCTAGTGAATTTGATCATTTTAAAATAGGATTTTTTTCAGATTTAGATCTTCAAAATGATCGAGATATTCAAAGGCTGCAAAAAATTGTAAACCAAATTAACAAAGAACGCTTTGACTTAATCTTATTTGGTGGTGATATATTTTCCTCTCAAGTATTTGATAATGATCAGGTATCAACCATATTAAAAACAATTCACTCTACTAGTGGAAAATTTGCTGTAATGGGAGAAAAAGACTATTCAAACAGTAGTGAATTAACCAATATTTTAGAAAATGCTGGATTTGAAATTTTATCTAATGAATCAAGACCTATTTATTATCAAAATAGTGTTATTCGACTATTTGGTTTAGAGCCAAATAGTGATATTTCTTCACTGATTAATGATTCTAATCAATCAAGTTATAAAATTGCATTAGTACATGATCCTGATAATTTTTCAAATTCAGTTGCTTCAAATATTAATTTACAAATATCAGGACATACACATGGTGGATATATATATTCTCCAATTCATTTATTTAATCATCAAAATTATGTACATGGAAGCTATAAAGAAAAACAATCTACATTAATTATCTCTAATGGAATTGGTATGGAAAAAAATAAATATATTAGATTATTTACTTTTCCAAATATTATAAAAGTTACTTTACAACATAGTCAAAAAAATTAGAAATTTCTTTTTTTAATGTATCATATTAACATTTACAATAAAAATAAACCTATTATTTGAATATTCAAATAATAGGTTCTTTTTATAGATATGAAATTTTATTCTATAATCCTTCTTGCTCCATAATAATGACTAATCCAATAACCACTTAAATAACTAACACTTACAGGTGTTGATTCATTAGGAGCATGAATAAATGTACCATCTCCTAAATAAATCCCAACGTGAGTTGGTGGTCTATCATCCATTGTATGGAAAAATACTAAATCTCCTGGAGCTAGTTCACTTCGTGAAACTGCTCTTCCATTATAAATTTGATCCCAAGTAGTTCGACCGATTCTAATTCCAGCTTGTGCATAAGACCACTGAGTAAGACCTGAACAATCAAATGCATTGGGACCAGTTGCACCCCACACATATGGACATCCTTTTTTACTAAGTGCAGCATTTAATACTGTTGCAACACTTCCTGTTACTGTTCCATTATTAATATCTTCTCGTACTTTATTTAATTCATCTTCTCTAACCATACTTGCTTGAATAGCTGCATTCATTTCTGCTACATCCTTACTTGATGCATCATATACCGCTTTTAATGATTCCCAATCTGACTGATACTTTTCTACAAGTCTATTTAACTCTTCTTTTTTACTATAAAGAGTTTGCTTAGTCTGTTCTAATGCAACCTTTGCATCTTCTAAACTTTGTTTATCAACAATCAATTGTTGCTTACTTGTATTTAACTCTTTAATCAATCTTTTATCTGCTTCTGTAATTTCATTAACATTTTCTATACGAGAAAATAAATCTGAAAAATTTGCAGCACCTAAAATAAAATTAATGAATTGATTTGTATTAACATATGTTTGCATTTCATACATTCTTTTCTTTAAAATAGAATCTTTTTTTGAAATCTCACTTTCTGTTTTTTGAATATCTTGTTCTAAATAACTAATTTCATCATTTTTTATTGCAATAGAAGACTCTATTTCTTTAATTTGCTTTGACACTTCTAACATCTGTTCTTTGGTTTGATCAACATTGTTTTTTGTATCATTAATTTTATTTTTAACATCTTTATTTTTTTCATTAATATACGATTTAAACTCTGTACAAGTTGCTCTTTCGCTTTTAGTTAAGTTATTACGTTTACATGTTCTAAGCATTTCTTCTTCTCTACCTTCAAAATTGGCAGCCTTTGTTGTATCAATATTTGTATAAAAACATGCTACAACAATAGTAAAGCTCACAAATAATTTAATATATTTATTCATGATATCCTCCTTCCTTTCTTCATTATGATTTAAGGAATTTTCGAATAGAAACAAAACTTCCTATTAATCCCACACTTGATCCTAATAACATTAAAATTAATCCAAATTGATATATAAATGGAACTGGTGTTCTAAGTATTAACAATGACGAAAAAAATACACCATTAAATTTCTCATATAATGTACGATATCCAAAATATAAGCAAGCAAATGGAATAATTGATCCTAAAATACCAATCAAAATTCCTTCTATCATAAATGGAATCCTAATATACCAATTAGACGCTCCAACTACTCTCATAATAGATATTTCAACCTGTCTTGAATTAATGGTAATTTTAATAGTATTTGAAATCAACATTAATGCAATTGCAGTTAAGGCAATAATAAATACTGCTCCACCATTTCTTATTTTTTCTAATCCAACAACTAAATTAGAAGTTGATTCTCCACCATACGTTGCTTTATTTACATTCTCTAAATCATTAATTTGAGAAGTGATAGATTCCATCATTGTAGGATCATCTACTTCTACTATGTACGCATCACCTAAAGGATTATCTTCTCCTCTATATTCTCCAAAAAGTTCTGCTCCTTGATCTCCATATTCTTCCATCATCTGAGTAAGTTGCTCATCTTTACTAGAATATTCAACATTTTTTACTCCACTTATACTAGTAAGTTGAGTACCCACTTCTTTAACTTGATCATCAGTTAGTTCTCTATCCAATTTTACAAATATAGTAAGATTATCTTCTACATTTTTAGTCATATCTTGGATATTTATTGCAAGAACTCCTATCATTCCAATCAATAATAATGTCACCGTTACAGCAAACACTGATGAGATTGTCATCACGCTATTACGCCATAGATTTTGGCATGCAGTTTTTGTATGATTTGGTATATTCTTGATGCAACTAACAAATTCTTTAAACATCATATTCGTACCCTCCTGCTTGTGTATCTAAGGCTACGCAACCATGTTCAATCGTAATGGTACGTTGCTTATATTTTTCTACAATGGACTTATCATGCGTAACTACCAAAATTGTAGTTTGATTTTCCTTATTAATCTTTAATAATAATTCGATAATTTCACGTGATGTAGCAGGATCTAGATTTCCTGTTGGCTCATCAGCAATCAATACTTTGGGATTATTTACAATAGCACGTGCAATTGCGACACGTTGTTGCTGTCCCCCTGATAATTGGTGTGGAAAAGCATTAGCCTTTTCTTCTAAGCCCACTAAGGTTAATGTTTTCATCACTCTTGATCTAATTTGTGATTTTGGAGTATCTATTACTTCTAATGCAAATGCTACATTTTCAAACACTGTTCTTTTAGGTAACAATCTATAATTTTGAAATACTACTCCAATTTTACGTCTAAAATATGGAACTTTGCTATCTCTAATTGCAGATACATCTTGTTTATCTACTAACACTTTCCCTTCAGTTGCTTTTTCTTCTCTGTTTAACAACTTAATAAAAGTTGATTTTCCTGCTCCTGTTGGTCCTATCACATACACAAATTCGTTTGGAGCTATATATAAATCCATTTTATTTAAGGCATGAACACCTGTTTTATACTTCTTGGTAACTCCCTGGAGTCTAATCATATATTTGTCGAATAATTTCGACTTCCCTCCTTTATTAGAAATTTACTAAGTTAAAGCATATATTTTTATATGCCTTCTACATTATAACATATATATTTACATTTTTATGAATTTTTAAACAATAATCGTAATTTATTTACTACACTATTACAAAAAAACTATCTCAACTTATTGAGATAGTTCCCATCTTAAATATGCATATATAAATTCATCAATATTACCATCCATGATTTGAGTAACTTGTGAAGTCTCATAACCAGTTCTTGCATCTTTAACCAAATTATAGGGATGAAACACATAAGAACGAATTTGAGATCCCCAACCATTATCTAATTGTTCTCCCTTCATTTCCTTTATTTTTTGTTGCTTCTTCTCTATTTCTAGTTGATACAATTTTGATTTTAACATTACAAGTGCTTGCTCACGGTTTTTAATTTGAGAGCGCTGATTTTGACATGTCACAACAATCTTAGTAGGAATATGAGTAATACGTACTGCAGAATCTGTTGTGTTAACATGTTGTCCTCCTGCTCCTGATGAACGATACGTATCTATTTTTAAATCTTCGTTTTTAATTTTAATATCTACAGTATCATTAAATTCAGGCATCACATCTACAGACGCAAAAGAAGTATGACGTCTAGAATTTGAATCAAACGGTGATATTCGAACAAGACGATGAATTCCTTTTTCAGATTTTAACAACCCATAGGCATTATATCCTTTTACTAAAAACGAAACAGATTTAATTCCTGCTTCATCTCCATCTAAATAATCTAGTACTTCTATTTTAAAATGTTGACGATTCGAATACCTTGTATACATACGATAAAGCATCTCTGCCCAATCTTGACTTTCTGTACCACCAGCTCCAGGATGAATTTGAACAATTGCATTTAAATGATCATAATCATGAGATAACAACATCATATTATCAAATTCTTCTAATTTTTGATTAAAACTAATGAATTCTTCATCTAAAATATCGAAAAACTCATTTTCTCCTTGTTTTACCATTGTATAAATGTCATCTAAATCCTCAAGCATTGAAGATAATTGATTAAATGTTTCTACAATTTTTTTTAACTCACTTAATCTGTCTTGCAATTTTCTTGCTTGTACAATATCATCCCAAAAATTATCTTGTAATACTTGTTCATTCAACATTTCTACTTCTTGTGTTTTTTTAGATATACTTAATGTTTTGTCTAACTTCTCTAGAAGTAAATGGGCTTGAATAAGCCCATTTTTTATCTCATGTAATTCCATTACTCAAACTCCACATCAACCTTAATTAATCCTAATTTAGCTTCTGCTTCTTTATTTAATTCAGGTAACCCCATTCTACGAATAGTAGTGGCAATAGTTGTAGAAATATTTACAGACATCTCTTCAAACATTATAAATGCCTCTTCTGTGTATTCTCCTAATGGATCTTTTTGTGCGTATGCTCTTAAATAAATACCATTTCTTAATTTAGCCATAGCATCTATATGTGCAATCCATTGACTGTCAATAACACTTAATAAGATATTTCTTTCATATGCAGCAATATCTTCTGAAGAAATATCAGGATTAAATCTTCTACGATAACATGTATATACAACTTCTGTTAATCCTTCGACTAATTTATCTGGTTTATTTTCTACAGATTCTATATTTTTACCTTCTAAATGAGTAAATAACATATATTTATTTTGAACAGCTTTTAATACATTTTCTACGTTAATTTTGTTTTTCTTACTAGAATCAGTATTTAAACGAACTTCTTCTTCGATAGCTTGTTTAAACATATCTTTAACAATACTTCCTAAATCTTCAGATTCCATTACAAAATCACGTTCTGCATACATTATTTCACGTTGTTGTCTCATGACATCATCATATTGTAAGACTTGTTTACGAGAATCAAAGTTATTTCCTTCTACACGTTTTTGTGCATTTTCAAGTGATTTTGAAATTGTTTTAGCTTCTAACGGTTCATCTCCCATGATACTAACCATTGATCTAATTTTATCACTAGCAAAACGTGATAACAAATCATCTTCAAATGATACGTAGAAACGAGAATATCCACAATCTCCTTGTCTTCCTGAACGTCCTCTAAGTTGATTATCAATACGTCTTGATTCATGACGTTCAGATCCTATAACCGCTAATCCGCCAAGTTCTTTAACTCCTGGTCCAAGCTTAATATCAGTCCCTCTACCTGCCATATTAGTAGCGATAGTTACAGCACCTTTTACACCTGCTCGCATAATAATTTCAGCTTCTTTAGAGTGATTTTTTGCATTTAATACATTATGTCGTATTCCGCGATGTTTTAACATTTTACTAATCTTTTCACTAGTTTCTACTGCAACAGTACCAATCAAAATTGGTTGCCCTGTTTTATGTCTTCTTTCTACTTCATTACATAATGCATTAAATTTAGCTTTGTTATTTGCAAATATTAAATCCGTTGCATCTTGACGAATTACAGGTAGGTTAGTAGGGATTTGAATAACTCTCATATTATATATAATTCTAAATTCTTCTTCCTCTGTTTTGGCTGTACCAGTCATTCCTGCTAACTTATTGAATAATCTAAAGAAGTTTTGATAAGTAATACTTGCTAAGGTTACTGTTTCTTCCTTAATAGGTACTCCTTCCTTAGCTTCAATTGCTTGATGCAATCCATCTGAATATGCACGTCCTGGCATTACACGCCCTGTAAATTGATCAATAATTAAAATACTTGCATTATTAATATCTCTACTTCCATCTTCAGTTGCAACCATATATTCTACATTTCTAGTCATAGCATAGTTTGCTTTTAATGCTTGGTTAATTCCATGAACAATAGCAGTATTTGGTGCATCAAATAAATTTTCCAATTTAAAATATTTTTCTGCACTAACAACTCCATCTTCAGTTAATGTAACACTTTTAGTTGTTTCATCTATCTCATATCCTACATCTTTACGTAGTGATTTTACAAACGCATCTGCTTGCTTATAGAATTTTGCAGTGTTTGAACGTCCTCCAGATATAATTAAAGGTGTTCTAGCCTCATCAATTAAAATTGAGTCAACTTCATCAACTAAAGCATAATTTAATGGACGTAATACTTTTTCATCCATACTTCTAACCATATTATCACGTAGATAATCAAATCCTAATTCCGAATTAGTAGTATACGTTACATCACATCTATGTGTTGCTTGTTTTTCTTGATGTGATAAGCCATGACGATTAAATCCTACAGATAATCCTAAAAATTCAAATACCTTACCATTTCCTTGAGCACCTACTTCTGCTAAGTATTCATTAACAGTTACAACATGTACCCCTTTTCCTGATAAAGCATTTAAATAAACAGGAAAGATTGCAGTTAAAGTTTTACCTTCTCCTGTTTTCATTTCTGCAATATCACCATTATGTAACGCAATAGCCCCCATTAATTGAACTTTAAATGCATGTAGACCTGTTACTCTTCTAGCTGCTTCTCTTGCAACTGCATATGCTTCTACCAATAATTCATCTAGTGAAACGCCTTCACTAATTTTTGCTTGAAATTCTTTTGTTTTTGCTTGTAATTCCTCATCAGTCAATACTTGCATTTGTCCTTCTAAAGCAAGAATTTCCTCTGCTTGAGAATCTAATTTCTTTAAAATCTTATTTTCCTGTGATAATATTTTTTTTATTTTAGTTACAAATCCCTCTTTTTTGACTTGAGGAACATACTTTTCAAATTCTTCATTACTACCACTTGATTCTATATCTTCAAATGTTTCGATTTGAATATCTTCATTTTCATAATCACTTAAATCTACAATTTTATATTCTTGATCTTTGTCCATATTTTGATCGTTTCTTCCACTTCTAATTGCCATATGAACACTCCTTTCAATTTCAACGTTCTCATTATAACATTTTTCATTAACTTTTGAAATAAAAACAGCTAATTTATTTTACAATTTTTACCTATTACATGTAGTTAACATCTCTTTAAATATTTGTAAAATCCATTTAATATAAAAAGAATACTTCTATCCATACTAAGAAGTATTCTTTTTGTGAATATCACTGAAATATAAATTTTATAAAGAGCTTATTAACGTTAATATCTAACAGCTCCAGCTAATCGGCTTGACCAATATGCACTATGAATATTTGTTACTTGAACTCCTGTTTGAGATGTCCCAGCATGCACCATTTGTCCATTACCAATATAAATACCAACGTGACTAAGTGGTCCTTCAGTATTAAAGAACAATAAATCCCCAGGCATATATGACGATACCTTTGTTCCACCTGCATATTGTGAATTAGTTGTACGTCCTATATACTTTCCATTTTGTGCATATGCCCATTGTGTAAATCCAGAACAATCAAACGCATAAGGTCCTGTTGCTCCCCATACATATGGACATCCTACTTTAGTTAAAGCTGAATTCACAATTCCTTCACCTGATTTTCTAACAGTTACCACTACTGTTTTAGAAGCACTATTATTTGATGAATCAACTGCGCTAATAGTAAGTGTGTACTTACCAGCTACTGATGTATCAACCTGACCTTCAATTGTAGCAGATGATGTAATATTTCCGTCTTTATTATCGATAACTGTTAATACATTTCTAATATCAAATGCATCTCCTTCTAAAATTTCAGTATCTGAAACTTGAATTGAAGGTGCAGAAACATCTCCAACTGTTACTACTATATCTTGTTTACTTTCATTACCTGATTCATCTCTTGCAATAACAGTAGTTGTTTGTTTTTCTTCAGAAGTAGTATCAATTTCATTTGATAATGTAACGTCAAACTTACCACTATTATCTGTAATATTCATATAATTATAGATATCAAATGGAGCACCATAATCTACTGCAATCTCATTAGTTGTATTTAAACTTATTACTGGTGCAGTTAAATCTTTTGTTATAAATTCAAATGATTTTTCATTCGTATTTCCAGACGCATCTGAAATAGCTAAATTAACTGTTTGAACTTCATTTTTCGATGTATCTAAAGTACCATCAATATCAATAAACTCAGTAATGTCTCCATCGGCATTGTCAATTGCATTAATATATTTAGTTACATCATTACTTCCATTTAAATTAACTACTACTTTTCCTGCTTCAAAATACGATTCATCATTTTTTGCTAATTCAAAGTTTGGTGCAACATGATCCTCCACATTCACTTGAACTGTTTTTCTTGTTATATTGTTGTATAAATCTTTTGCTTCTACTATTACATTAGAACTTCCTACTTCATCTTCTACTAATGCACTTGTATCTACATTAATAGACAATTCATCATATTTAGTTCTGTTATCTTTTACTTTAATCATACTAACATCAAATTTATCACCATAATTTAATGTTACAACATCATTTTCTATAACAGGTGCCTCACGATCATATGCGGCGTAACCTACTAGAAAAAACGACATTATACATACCATCGGTAATATTACTTGATAACGCTGTAAAATGGCTTCTTTGATTTTATCAAATTTCTCAAAGTACATCCTTTTTACCTCCATTCTTTCTTTGTAATACGTTTTGTATTATATCATGTTGTGATGATTATTTCAAGTCTTTGGCTAATCACGCTATGTTTAAGCTCTTTTTTTCATTGATTTCTTACATTTCTATGAATCAATTTTCACAACATCTTTAGCTTGAATT
>JAHHSU010000016.1 GCA_020025035.1 Thomasclavelia sp.
ATCAAGCATTAGAAGAAGCAAAGAAAGTAGTAACTACACCAGATGTATCAGAAGATGAAGTACAACAAGCAATGTATAAATTAAATAATGCAATTAAAGGGTTAAAAGCAGATACTACTGCATTAACACAAAAAGTAGAAGAAGCAAAAGCAAAAGTAGCAACTAATACATTAATTCCAAATTCAGTAACTGAAATTAATGCAGTAATTCAAGAAGCAACAGACTTAATGAATAGTGGAATTGCAACTCCTATGCAAGTACAAGCAATGATGCTTAAAATAGACAATGTATTAATGAACGCTAAAGAAAAAGCAAATAAGACAGAATTAGAAGCATTAGTCAATAATCCAGTAAATACAAATGGAATGACAGCAGAAAGTATTCAAAGATATGAAGAAGTATTAAGTCAAGCTAGAGAAGTTTTAGCAAATCCAAATGCTTTACAATCAGATGTACAAAATATGATTAACCAAATTCAAGAAGTAACAAAAGCATTAGAAAATGGACAAACAAGTCAAACACCAATTACTGGGGATACAATGACACTTACAGTTGCAGCGACAATGTTAGCATCAGCAATTGCAATGTTAGTATTAAAAAGAAAAGAAGAATTAAAATAAGATTGATGAAATGAAAAACCTATAGATTATCTATAGGTTTTTATGAGTAAAAAAGGATATAATCTACATATTTTGAAATAGTTAAATACAAAATATATGTATTCTTGTACTTTTAATGATATTTAATTTTAATTGGATGCACATATTAAAAAATGAGGTACTCTGTTATAATTTGCTTAGGAAAAATCAGGAGATATTCATTCCACTTTCATTTTATAATTCACGTCTAAGATATAATTTAATATAAATTTTACTATTTTCTTGTAATTTTAAAATTTTTGTGTAACATATTGTATAAGGAGGAATAATTTATGCAAATTATTAAAGTAAAAAGCTATGAAGAAGCTTCATTTGAAGCATTTAAAATATTTAAAAATCAAGTAATTAATAAACCAAATTCAATCTTAGGTTTAGCAACTGGATCTACACCAGTTAGATTATATGAAATGCTTGTAGAAGACCATCAAAAATGTGGAACAAGCTATAAAGATATATGTACATTTAACCTAGATGAATATTATGGATTAGAACCTACACATCCTCAAAGTTATTATTATTTTATGAAAGAACATCTTTTTAAACATATCGATATCAATCCTGATCATATCAATCTTCCTAGAGGAAACAATGATATTGATTTAGAATGTGATCGTTATAATCAATTATTAAATAAGAACCAAATTGATTTACAACTTTTAGGTATTGGTTCTAATGGTCATATTGGATTTAATGAACCTGGAACACCATTTGATTCTGTTACTCATTACATTGAATTAGATGATTCTACAAGAAAAGATAATGCTAGATTATTTTTTAACAATGTATTAGAGGATGTTCCAACTCATGCTATTACAATGGGTATCCAAAATATAATGAATGCAAAAAAAGTTGTTTTAATTGCATGTGGTGAAAACAAAGCAGACGCAATTAGTCGTTTAGTAGAAGAAAAACCAACTGTAAATTTACCTGCTTCTGCATTAAGTCAACATGATGATTTTATTTTGATTGTAGATGAATTAGCAGCAAGTAAATTAACAAAATAAAAAAGGGGTAATTCGTTACTCCTTTTTCTAGTCAAAGAGGTGAAAGTATGTTAGATGTTAAAAAAGAAATTAATGATTATTTTGATTGTTTTGTAGAAGATTTAAGAAGTTTAATTCAACATCCTTCTGTTTTAGATACATCCACTGCTTCTACACACCAACCTTTTGGTAAGGCAAATAGAGATGTATTAGATGAAATGTTAAATATTGGAAAAAGAGATGGTTTTGTAGTTAAAGATGTAGATGGGTATGCAGGACATATTGATATAGGTAGTGGAGAAGAAATTATTGGGGTACTAGGACATCTTGATGTTGTTCCTGTCAATGAAAAAGGATGGGATTTTGATCCTTTTGTTTTAACTCAAAAAGGAAATAAACTATATGGAAGAGGAACTAGTGACGATAAAGGTCCATTATTATATGCTTATTATGCTGCAAAAATATTACACGAAAAGCAATTAATTCAAAATAAGAAGATACGAATTATTTTTGGATGTAATGAAGAATCAGGTGCAAAATGTATGGAATATTATTTTTTAAAAGAACCGTATCCTAAGTTAGGATTTACTCCTGATGCCAATTTTCCTGTAGTTTATGGAGAAAAAAAGCTTGTAAACGTTACAATTACAGGCAACATTCCTTGTGAAGAACTAATAATGTTTGAATCAGGTACTGTTTCTAATATTGTTCCTGAAAAAGCAACTGCTATTTTAAGTAAATCAATAGATCATTATGAAGAAAAATTTAAACAGTTTTTACGTATTCATAGTTTAGAAGGAAATATTATTAAAGAGGGTACAAATACTAAAATAGAATTGTTTGGTAAATCAAGTCATGCTTCATTGCCACATTTAGGTCAAAATGCAGCTGTATTATTAGGGTGTTTTTTAAATGATGTATTAACTCATCCTATTGTACAGTTTATGAGTGAATATTTTGACGAAGATTATTATGCCAAAAAATTAGGATTTGGATTTATAGGTCAAATGGGTCCTCTTACATGTAATGTTGGGATTATTCATTATTGTAAAGGTGTATTAGAAATGAAATTAGATTTAAGATGTCCTCATGAAATAGAGGATTCATATATGATTTCATGTTTTGATAAGGCGTGTCAAAAATATCATTTAAAATATCAAATAGATATAGGTGAATATTTATTTGTTGATCCTCATTCTACACTTGTTGAGTGCTTACACGATGCATATACATCATGCACGAAAGAAGTCAATAGCGTTCCTCAAGCAATTGGAGGAGGAACTTATGCAAAAACAATGCCAAATTGTGTTGCATTTGGACCAGAGTTTCCTGGAACAGATAATCAAATTCACCAAAACAATGAATTTTTAGATATAGAGGAAGCAAAAAAAGCAATAGAAATATATGTTAATGCATTATATAATTTAATGACTAGATAACTAGACCATATAAAAAGCAACATCTTTAAATAATGTTGCTTTGATGTTTTTTATTGGTGCAACTGACAGGACTTGAACCTGCACGAACAATATGTTCATAAGTCCCTCAAACTTACGTGTATACCAATTCCACCACAGTTGCATGCACATCTATTATATAACATATATTTATTGATTATACAAATTATAATCATTTCAATTAATATATTGTTATATGATAGAAAATTATTTATAAGTAACGTAATTTAAGAATAAATAAAAATAATAGTATTATGACTAAACATTCAACAAAATAATGATGGAATTAAAGGAGTATTAAAATGGATGATAATTTAATAAAAAAAATAGCTTTTAATTTAGATATACAACATCAACAAATACTTGCAGTATTATCTCTTTTAGAACAAGGAAATACTGTTCCTTTTATTGCTAGATACAGAAAAGAACAAACAGGGGCACTTAACGAAGATCAAATAAGAGAAATTAATAACGCATATGAATATGGTCTTCATTTAAATAAACGAAAAGAAGATGTAATAAGATTAATTGAAGAAAAAGGATTGTTAAGTGAAGAATTAAAGGAAACATTATTAAACTGTACTAAAATTAGCGAAATTGAGGATATCTATCGACCATATAAAGAAAAGAAAAAAACAAAAGCTAGTATTGCAAAAGACAAAGGGCTTGAACCATTTAGTAAATGGATTTTATCTTTACCACGTCAAAAAGACATTGAAGAAGTTGCAAAACAATATTTAAACGAAAAAGTAGTAAGTATTGAAGATGCAGTGCAGGGGGCAAAAGATATTATTGCTGAACAAATGTCTGAAACGCTAAAATATCGAAAATATGTCAAAGATATGTTATATAAAACAGGATTAATTGTGACTAAGGAAAAGAAAACACATTCTGATAATATGAAAGTGTACGAAAATTATTATCAGTATAGCGAAAAAATAAAAAATATAGTTCCACATCGTATTTTAGCTATTAATCGTGCAGAAAAAGAAAAAGTAATCAGTGTAACATTTGATTATGATAAACAACGTTTTCTAGATTATATTATATATGGGTATATAGGAAAAAAAGAAACATGCGTAAAAACAGTGATTGAAGAAAGTATTGAAGATGGCTTTAAACGATTATTATATCCATCAATTGAAAGAGAAATACGTAACGAGTTGATGGAAAAAGCACAAGAACAAGCTTTAAATGTATTTTCAGTTAATTTAGAAAAATTATTAATGGTTTCTCCGTTAAAGGATAAAATTATTTTAGGAATAGATCCAGCATTTCGTACTGGTTGTAAATTAGCAGTCATAGATCAAACAGGAAAAGTATTAACGATTGATAAGATATTTCCAACTTTACCAAAGGATGATTATTCTAAAGATATTCAAAAGGTACTCCAATTAGTAAAAGAATATCATGTAGATATTATCGCAATAGGAAATGGTACAGCTAGTCGAGAAACTGAAATGTTTATATCAAAAGTGATTCATGACTATCATCTAAATTTATCCTATGTTATTGTTTCAGAAGCAGGAGCATCTGTGTATAGTGCAAGTAAAATCGCAAAAGAGGAGTTCCCGTCATATCAAGTAGAAGAAAGATCAGCTGTTTCTATTGCTAGAAGATTACAAGACCCACTTGCAGAATTAGTTAAAATAGAACCAAAGGCGATTAGTGTAGGGCAGTATCAACATGATATGAATCAAAAAAAATTAACCGAGCAATTAGACTTTGTGGTTTCTAAAGCTGTAAACCAAGTAGGAGTAAATATTAATACTGCATCATATTCTTTATTGCAATATGTTTCTGGTTGTAGTAGTACGATTGCTAAAAATATTGTTTCATATCGTGAAGAAAATGGTAAATTTTTAAACAGGAAAGATATTCAAAAAGTATCAAAATTAGGACCAAAATCATATACACAAGCAGTAGGATTTTTACGTATTTTAGATGGAGACAATCCATTGGATAAAACGGCTATTCATCCTGAAAGTTATCCACTAGCGTTAGCTATTTTAAAAGAAATCAATTTAGAGGTTGAGGATATAGGAACAAAAAAGATACGTGAAAAAATTGATGAATTAGATATAGCACAACTAGAAACTAAATTTTTAGTAGATTCATATACTTTAAATGATGTAATAGACTGTTTAAAAAGTCCATTAAGAACTCCACGAGATGATTATCCAACTGCTATTTTAAGGAAAGACATTTTAAAAATTGAGGACTTAAAAGTAGGAACAAAGCTACAAGGAACTATTAGGAATGTTGTTGATTTTGGAGCATTTGTTGATATTGGATTAAAAAATGATGGGTTAGTTCATATATCTAAATTATCTTTGCATCATGTAAAACATCCTTTAGATATAGTAAATGTAGGAGATATTGTAAGTGTTTATGTTGAAAAAGTGGATTTAGATAAGCAAAAAGTTTCATTATCCATGATTGAAAATAACGAATAATAATCTAATAATTTGTTTTTTAGTAGAAATGTGTATTAGATTTATATATTTAAATAAAGAAAATTGTATTATTTGGAGGAAGTATTATGCGACTTGATAAAATGCTAGCTCATAGTGGATTTGGTAGTAGGAAACAAGTTAAAGAAGTTATAAAAAAAGGAAATGTAAGTGTAAATGGTAAAATAATTACATCAGATAAATTTCAGGTGAATGAAACAAATGATGAAGTATATGTAAATGAGCAAAAATTAGTGTATCAAAAATATGTATATTTGATGTTAAACAAACCTTCTGGATATATTAGTGCTACATTTGATAATGTTCATCAAACAGTTCTTGATATTTTATCAGGCTACGAACATTTTGAATTATTTCCAGTTGGCAGATTAGATATTGATACTGAAGGGTTGCTATTGTTAACTAATGATGGAAATTTAGCACATCACATTTTATCTCCTAAAAAACATATTTCAAAAATTTATTATGCTGTTATTGAAGGGGTTGTTGACCATAATGATCAAGAGGCTTTTAAATCTGGAATAAATCTAGGAGATTTTACAACACTTTCTTCTAATTTGAAAATTTTAAATGTACAAAACTCTCAAACTGAAGTAGAAATAGAAATATTTGAAGGGAAATTTCATCAAATTAAAAGAATGTTTGAAGCAAGAAATAAAAAAGTAGTGTATTTAAAAAGATTAAAAATGAAAAATTTAGTTTTAGATCCTAATTTAAAAATAGGAGAATATAGAGAACTTACAGATTTAGAGTTAAATGAACTTAAAAAAATATAAAAAATTTAACATGTATTTCATTTCTATGGTATACTGTTAATATAGTTTTTTGTAAAGGGGAATTATATGCGTTTAAGAAGAAATAAAAATGCTCATAGTATTATAGAAAGCCATAGAGACATAGTATTGCCTTTAGATACAAAATTAGATTTTTTGAATATTTTTGGTAATTGTAATCCAGTTCATGTTGAAATAGGAATGGGAAAAGGAGATTTTATTATCCAAAATGCAATTTGTCATCCTCAAATTAATTATATTGGAATTGAAAAATATGATAGTGTATTAGTAGCAGCATTAAAAAAATTAGAAATGCATGATAAAATTCCTAATTTAAGACTTTTATGTTTAGATGCATCACTGTTGTTAGACTATTTTGATATAAATTGTGTAGATTGTATTTATTTAAATTTTAGTGATCCATGGCCTAAGTCAAGGCATTATAAAAGAAGATTAACTTATTCAAGTTATCTTACTATCTATGAAAAACTTTTAAAGGAAGATGGACATATAGAATTTAAGACTGATAATCGTTCATTATTTGAATATTCACTTATTTCAATGAATCATTATGGTATGACTTTTGAAGACATATGTTTGGATTTACATCATTCTGATGGATATGAAGAAAATATCATGACTGAATATGAACGAAAATTTAGTCCTTATGGACCGATTTATCGAATAGTAACTCAATTTAAAAAAGGAGAATAAATCAATGGACAAATTAATTGAAATTACAAGCTTAGAACAATTTGAAAAAGCATGCTTAGAAAAAAGCATATTTATGTTTACTGCAAACTGGTGTCCAGATTGTGTATTTGTAAAGCCATTTATTGGTGAAATTGTAGAAAATAATCCCGAATTCACTTTTTATCAAGTAAATCGAGATAATTTTATTGATTTATGTAAAGATAAAGAAATTATGGGAATTCCTTCATTTATTGCTTATGATGGTGGTAATGAAATTGGCCGTTTTGTAAGTAAATTTAGAAAATCTAAAGAAGAAATTCAAGAATTTATTAATTCATTAAAGTAGGTGAAAAAATGATTTTACATGCATTTTACAATTTAGAAAATGTTGGAGATGTTTTGCTAGGAAGAATTACGAATGCAAAAACATCTTCATATTTAAGACAAGATGACGTATGTTTTTTATATGATGAAAATAAAAATCTAATTGGTTTAAATATTTTTAACGCTAGTAAATATTTTTCAAATCTAACTAGTGGTCAAGTTTGTTTAAATCAAACAGATATTGATCAAATTAATCATTTATGTAAAGGAAAAGTAATTTTTGATGTAGATTCTACTGACCATATTATAGTAGGGCAAGTTGTAGAAATAGAAGATCATCCTGATTCTGATCATTTACATGTTTGTAAGGTGAATTTAGGAGATAAAATAGAACAAATCGTATGTGGAGCAGCAAACGTTGAATTGAATCAAAAAGTCGTTGTAGCTACAGTTGGTACAATGATGCCAAATGGGTTATTAATAGTTCCTTCAAAGCTAAGAAAAGTAGATTCTAATGGTATGTTATGTTCTGCAAAGGAATTAAATTTAGTAAATGAAGCTACTCAAAAAGGAATTATGGTATTAGACAATCGTTATGAACTTGGTCAGGCTTTTTTCAAACAATATGAAAAATATAAAGGAGGTAATTAAATGTCATTTAAAAAATTTTTGAATATATTTAAAGGGGAAGAAGAAAACGAAGAAACACTAATTGATCCTATTATCGAACAACGTCGAAAAGAAAAATTTAGTGCACCTTTAATTTATAATGATGAGCCTGTAAAAAAAGATGTTGAAAAAAATAATAAAAGAAATACTAATGCAAATATAAAAGTGAATAGAGTTGAAAAAAGGTCTGTTTATACAATGACAGAAATTATCTCCCCAATGACAGGGAAAAAAAATGAAGACAAGTCTAATGTAGTAGAAAAGAAAAAAGTGGTTAAGACTAAAAAAGTAGTTAGAAATAAAGATCAATTAGTTCCTATTATTTCTCCAATATATGGAAGTACTTACCAAGAAGAAGAGTTAGATATTGTAGAAGAAGCAAACAGTAACAAAGTACAACAACCTGGTTCTGTAACAGAAAATTTAAGAAATATCGCAAAAATAATCGAGGAAGATAGTGAAAACCAACTTAGAATTATAGAAGCACGTACAGGTGAATTTCAACTTGATTTTTCTAATTTAGATTCTGATAATAAAACATTAATTGATGAAATTGATGAAGAAATGTCATTGGATGAATTAATGAATTTATACGAAAAAAAGAAGGAATAATAAGTGAAGATAGGGGTAGATATTGTTGATTTGCGAAGATTAGATATTACTAATAGGCATTTTGTAGAAAGAATATTAACGCCAAACGAACTTTTAGTATTTGATAATAAAGCAACTTCTAAGCAAAAAAGGGAATATCTTGGTGGTAGATTTGCTGGCAAAGAAGCAGTAATGAAGGCTTTTTGTAAAGGAATAGGTGAAATGTCCTTTCAACAGATTGAAATATTAAATAATGAATGTGGTGCACCATATTTAAATATAGAAAATGCAAATATATCTATTTCTCATGAAAAAAATTATGTTGTAGCTTTTGTAGTTATGAATGAATAGTTTGTACATATTGTAACGTAATAGAAAAAAGAATTATGTCTTTAAAATGATTTTTATAGTTATTTTTAGACATTTTTTTATTATCCAACATAGCAAATCGTTATCAATTATAAAATACTTTGATATAGCATAATTTCCATGTATCTATTATAAGTACTTATATGAATATAAAAGGTAAGGTATATTTATTTAGGTTTATAGTGAGGCTTTTACTAAACGATTTTAATAAGTATCTAAATTGTACGTTATAATTTGAATTTTAATAAGAATAAGAGTATACTAATGGTAGAAGAATTTTTTATTATGTATATTTTTATCAGTTTTAAAAGAAAAATGTATAAGTTTCATTTAAAAATTACTATAGTGACCATACTATAAATGATGGATTTATAGAAATGAAAAGTTCTTTTATGAAAGGGGATGGATGTTTAATCATTGTTTGTATTAAATTTTATGAATAATACGATTTAATACAATTAACAAATATTTAGTAATTCTATATTGTAATAAAAAAGAAAGAAGGGTTATTTATGTGTACAGCATTAACTTTAGTCACTAAAGATGGAGAACATCTTTTTGGAAGAAATATGGATATTGAATATGAATTTGGACAATCAGTTGGAATTATCCCAAGAAATTACGAATACATCAATATGTCAACTAAGGCAACTGAAAAAGTTAAATATGCAATTATTGGAATGATTACAATGATAGAAAACCATCCAATGATTTGTGATGGATTAAATGAAAAAGGACTTGCTATTGCAGGACTTAACTTTCCAACTTATTGTAAATGGGAAGACTCATTAGTGGAAGGTAAAATCAATCTTCCTGCTTATGACTTTATGCTTTGGGTTTTATCAAATTTTGAATCAATTGAAGATCTAAAAAAAGAAGTATTAAATGTTAATTTAATGAGCACTAGAATTAGTGAACAAGTTCCACCTCCATGTCTTCATTGGATTGTTACAGATGTAACTGGAAAAAGTATTGTGATTGAAAAAACAGCTGATAGCTACAAAGTATATGATAATTATGTGGGTATTTTAGGAAACTCACCTACATTTGATTGGCATGTTACGAATTTAAGACAATACATCGGACTTGTACCAGAACAAGTAACAGAAGGAACATGGTCTTTACAACATTTACTTGCTTTAGGACAAGGTGTTGGAGCAGTAGGTATTCCTGGTGATTGGACACCTGCATCAAGATTTGTTAGAACAGCATTTTTAAGACATACAGCACTTGCAAATGATGCGGATAAGTTAAATATAATGGATTTTTTCCATATTTTAAATAATGTCGCAATGGTCAGAGGTTCTGTAAGAACTCCACAAAATATGAGTGATATTACTCAATATACTGCATGTATGAATCAAGAAAAAGGATTATATTATTATAATACTTATAATAATAATGTTTTAAATGTTATCGACATGCATAAAGAAGATTTAAACGCTAAGGACGTTAAATTATTTAAGTATGAAGATACATTAGTAGTAAATCAACAAAATTAAATAAAGAAGGAATTAAATTATGAGTCAAAAATTACAAAAAAATAATAATGTTAAATACTTTATGATATTTGTATGTATGTTAATACAAGCAATTCCATTTGGAGTAGCACAAAATATTCAACCATTGTTTATACCATACGTACTAGAACATTTTCATTTTACACTAGCTTCATTTTCATTAATTTTTACATTTGGTGCACTTGCAGCATCAGTATTTTCACCATTTTTAGGTAAATTATTTGGAAAAATAAACATTAAAACAATTTTTTTAATAGGAACAGTTATCTCAAGTTTATCTTTTATTGGATTTGGATATGCAACTAATTTAGCAACTTTCTATTTATTATCTGCAATTTCACAAATTGGATGTGTATTCTTTTCTGGATTAGGAATTGCATACTTAATTGGATGCTGGTTTCCAAATAAAGGAAGAGGTAAAGCATTAGGTCTTGCATTTTCAGGAGGATCAATTGGAAACGTATTTTTACAACCATGGGTTTCTAGTATGTTAGGATCAAAAGGTGATTCTAAAACTTATATTTTCTTTGGTATATTATCTTTAATTGTAAGTATTGTTGTAGTTTTATTATTTGTTAGATCTCCAAAACAAGGAGAAATCGATACAAGTGAAAATGTTGAATCATCAAATAACGTTGATACAACAAAAACATATGAAGGATTAGGTGCTAAAGAAACAAGAAAAAATAAATATTTTTGGATTTTCTCTTTAGGATATGCATTAATAGGAATGGCAATTTCTGCATGTAGTACACAATATGCATCATATTTTAAAATTAATCTTCAATTATCTCCTGCATTAATAGGAACATTAGGATCAGTATTTGCTGTATTTTGTTTACTTGGAAATGTAGGTGGTGGTGCATTATTTGATAGAATAGGTAGTTTCAAATCAATGGCACTTGCATTTATTTTCCAAGCAGTTGCTATTATTGCAATGCTTTTAGGAAATGTTCATCACGCTTTTACATTTGGTTTTTCTATTTTTTATGGTTTATGTGTATATTCATACATGTCAGGACCTGCATTCTTAGCAACTGATTTATTTGGTAGAAAAGAATCAAGTGTTAACTTAGGAGTAATTAGTTTATTATTTGCAATTGGTTTTGCAATTGGTTCTTCTATTTTTGGTGTATTTACAGATAGCTTTAGTTATGAAGTAGCATGGATTGCCATGTTAGCATTCTTAGTAATAGGATATGTATTACTATTATTATCTATTCATAAAGTTAAAGAACAACAAAAATAGAAATAATATATTATGATATGAACCTGCTTATTTGAATATTCAAATAGGAGGTTCATTTTTTTTATAAAAACAAATATTTATAAAAATAAAGATAGCTATAGTATAATTGTTTTATAGTAAGGATGAATTTTATTTAAAACGTTTGATATTGAATTTATTGTTAATATTTCATCTTGTATGTAAAACGTTATATATCCTTTAAAAAGAAGTATATGTGTTATAAGTTAAGAAAATAGCTTTTTAGATAGACCATCAAAATTGTTTTTTTTAATCTATATGATATAATGTAATTAATATTTATTAATGATTTATTGAGTAGAAAGGAGACATTTGTTTCAAATATATGCCACAAGGAAAAATTATCAAAGCACTTTCTGGATTTTATTATGTACAAAATGATACTGGAATTTATATGTGTAAAGCTAGAGGAAAATTTCGTAATAGTGATCTTAAACCATTAGTTGGAGATAATGTTGATTTTCAAATTGAAAATTTAACAGAAGGATATATATTAAATATTTATCCTCGTTCTAATTCTCTAATTAGACCTAATGTATCTAATGTTGATCAAGCCGTTATTGTAGTTTCTGCTAAGGAACCAGATTTTTCAACGTTGTTATTAGATAAATTTTTATTACTTGTTGAACATATGAATATAAAACCAATTATTTGTATCACTAAAATGGATTTAGTGTCTAGTGATGATCCAATATTTCAATATATTCAAGATTATAAAAATGCAGGTTACCATGTATATCCTGTTAGTAATGACATAGATGGAATTAACTCTATTAAAGGAGTATTTAAAAATAAGCAAAGTGTGATTACAGGACAAAGTGGTGTAGGAAAGTCAACATTATTAAATACACTTAACAATCAACTTCATTTACAAACTAATGATATCTCTAAAGCATTAGGCAGAGGAAAACATACAACACGTCATGTAGAATTAGTTGAGATCGAAGAAGGACTTGTTGCAGATACTCCTGGATTTTCATCTTTAGAATTAGATATGACACTAAATGAAATTGCAAATGCATATCATGATTTTAATGAACTTAGCAAAATGTGTAAGTTTAGGGGATGTTTGCATGATTCAGAACCTGGGTGTAAAGTAAAAGAAGCAGTTCAACATGGTTTTATTACCACTTATCGATATGAGCACTATAAAATGTTTTTACAAGAACTTAAGAATAAAAAGGAGAAATACTAATGGCAATTATCGCACCATCAATTTTATCAGCAAATTTTACAAATCTTCAAAATGAAATTCAAGCAATCGAAAAAGGAGGAGCTTCATGGCTGCACTATGATGTCATGGATGGACATTTTGTAAATAATATTTCATTTGGGTATAGTATTTTAAATGATATAAGTAAGATTACTAGTTTATTATTAGATGTTCATTTAATGATTAGTGATCCAATTCAATACATACCTCATTTTATCAATGCAAATGCAAATTTAATTACTTTTCATTATGAGTCTTATGACAATAATACTTCTAAAATAATTGAGGCAATTCAATTGATTAAATCTAAAAATGTAAAAGTAGGATTAAGCATTAAACCTAATACAGATATAGATAAAATTAAACCTTTTTTAGATCAATTAGATTTAGTTTTAATTATGAGTGTTGAACCTGGATTTGGTGGTCAAGTATTTCATCAAGAGGCGATACAAAAAATTAAACAACTAAAAACATATATTAATGAAAATCAATATCATTGTTTAATTGAAGTAGATGGTGGTATTAATGAGTTAACAGCAAAACAATGTAAAGATGTAGGTTGTGATGTATTAGTGGCTGGTAGTTATATATTTAATAGTGATGATTATCAAAAGGCAATTCAATCTATCCAATGAAAATAGGAATTGTAGGTGCAAGTGTACTTGATATAGTATTAACTGATACAATTCCTTATATAGGGGTAGATGCTGGTGTAGAGCATTTAGTAAAGCAAGGAATTATACCACTAAAAATAATAGGTGATTTTGATTCTATTTCAAATAAAAATATTATCACAAACTATTCTAGTATTATTTTACCAACCAAAAAAAATAAAACAGACCTAGAATATGCTATTGAATATGCAATAGATCAAGGATATAGTTCTATTGAGTTATATGGTGTAACAGGAGGAAGAGTTGATCATTTTATGGCAGTATTATGTTTATTAAAAAAATACAAAACTATTTCTATTACAATATATGACCAATGGAATAAAATTTTTCTTCTTACTAAAGGAATACATCGTATTGAACGCAATTGTTATCAATATTTATCTTTTTTTGCAATCAAGGATACTATTATTTCTATCCAGGGATGTGAATATAATTTAGATCAATATTTCCTTCAAATAGATGATCCACTATGTGTTTCTAATGAAATAATAGATAACTATTGTACTTGTGAAATTAGTCAGGATATTATTGTGATTCAATCTAATAGTATTTTATAGGAGGATTGTTGTAAATGGAAGTCATGGTAGAAATTTGTTGTGGGAGTTATGAAGATGCATGGAATGCTTATCAAGGTGGTGCTCAAAGAATAGAATTAAATAGTGCATTATATTTAGGTGGATTAACACCAACTATTGGTTCACTGATTATGACAAAAAAGACTACCAATTTAAAAGTAATTTCAATGGTTAGACCTAGAGGTGGTGGTTTTTGTTATAGTGATAAAGAGTTTGAAAATATCAAACAAGATGCAATATTATTATTAGAACATGGTAGTGATGGATTGGCATTTGGTTTTTTAAATCATGATCAAACTATTGATTTAGAGAAGACTAAAGAAATTGTAACGATTATAAAAAAACATAACAAAGAAGCAGTATTTCACCGTGCATTTGATTGTGTAAATGATCCCTTTTTAGCAATAGAACAACTTATTGAGTTAAAAGTAGATCGAGTACTAACTAGCGGATTAAGACAAACTGCATTTGATGGTCAAAATTTAATTAGAGATTTGCAACAAAAATATGGAGATCAAATTGAAATATTAGCAGGTAGTGGAATTAATGAAGATAATGTTGATGAAATTATCAATAATACAGGAATTATACAAATTCATAGTTCATGTAAAGAGTGGATAAAAGATCCTACTACGATTTCAAGAGATGTTGATTTTTCATATTTATCATTTCCTCAACAAGATTGTTATGAAATTGTTTCAAAACAAAAAGTAGCTCGTTTAATAAAAAGAGTATCAAAAAAGCTATGAACTAATTCATAGCTTTTTAAATATAAAATGCAATTGCTAAAAAATGAAAGAATGTGCCAATCATTACAAAAATATGAAATAGTTCATGAAACCCAAATGTTTTAGATAAATTGGGTTTTTTCATCATATAAATGATTGCACCAATACTATAACTTAAACCACCTAGAACAATATAGGTAAGACATTGAGAGCTCATTTGTTTAAATACGCTCATATCAAGTAAAATTGACCATCCTAATCCTAAATAAATTATAGTAGAGATAAATCTAGGAGCATTGATAAAGAAAATTTTAATGATTATACCAATTATTGCTACTAACCATATGCAAATAGAAAAATATAATCCATTTTTCATATAGGCAAGACATACAGGGGTGTATGTTCCAGCAATTAAAATGTAGATAGATGCGTGATCGAATTTTCTTAGCCTTATTTTATATTTACTATTATTTGGTACATAATGATATATACTACTAGCACTATACAATACAAGCATTGCAATACTAAAAGACAAAACTGATATTATAGTAGTTATTGATGTATGCATCTTAATTTGTCTGACTAAAATAATAATAGATCCTATAATAGCAAGTAATGCACCAATAAAATGAGTTAAGAAACTGATGGGATCTTGTGCTTTTTTATAAAAATTCATATAATTCCTCCAATGAATGTTGATAAACATAAAACATTATACTACTTAATAGAGGTTAGTCAAATGATATATTGAATTGTTAAAAAAATAGCACTCATTACTTGACAGTGCTAAAAAGTGTGTTATAATATATTTAGCAATCGATAATAAAGAGTGCTAAAGGAGGGTTACCATGAATGTAGATAACATGACATATAAGATGCAAGAAGCTCTTGTAAACGCAATGAAATTAGCAAAGGAAAAATCAAATGCAACAATAGATATTTCATATTTAATTGCTGTATTACTAGAAGATAGTGATGGATTATTTAATCGAGTATACCAAAAACTTGAAAAAGACAAAAATAGTTCACTACAATTTTTAAACGAACATTTTCAATCACTTCCTATTTCTAGTAATAGTAGTGATTCAATACAGTTGTCTTATGATTTAAACGAATTATTTAATAAAGCAGAAAATTTAAAGCAATCAATGAATGATGATTTTTTATCGGTAGAACATATTATATTGGCTTTATTTGAATCAAATAGTACTTTTGTCAAGAAATTCATTGAACATGCTAGTTTAAATAAAAAAGATGTAGTTAGAGTAATTAATGAGATAAGGGGGACAAATCACGTGAAAACACAAAATCCAGAAAGTAGTTATGAAGTATTAGAAAAATATGGTAGAGATTTAACTAAAGATGTGAAAGAGGGAAAGATTGATACTGTTATAGGTCGTGATGATGAAATACGACGTGTTATTCAAATTTTGAGTCGAAAAACTAAAAATAATCCAATATTAATTGGTGAACCAGGAGTAGGGAAAACTGCTATTGTTGAAGGACTTGCATGGCGTATTTTTAAAAACGATGTTCCAACCTCTTTAGCAAATAAGACAGTATATGAATTAGATTTAGGTGCTTTAGTAGCAGGTGCAAAATATCGTGGTGAATTTGAAGAAAGATTAAAAGAAGTTTTAAAAGAGATAAAAAAAGCAAATGGTAATATTATTTTGTTTATTGATGAAATTCATCAATTAGTAGGTGCTGGAAAAACTGATGGTGCAATGGATGCTGCCAATATGTTAAAACCAATGTTAGCTAGAGGAGAATTGCATTGTATTGGTGCTACTACATTAGATGAATATCGTATGTACATTGAAAAAGATGCGGCACTAGAAAGACGTTTCCAAAAAGTACTAGTTGCACAACCAGATTTAGATGACACTATTGCGATATTAAGAGGATTAAAATCTAGTTTTGAAACACATCATGGTGTTCAAATTACAGATAGTGCAATTGTAAGTGCTGCTTTATTATCTGACCGATATATTACAGATCGTTTTTTACCAGATAAAGCAATTGATTTAATTGATGAAGCATGTGCTACAGTACGAAATGAAATTGATTCTATGCCTCAAGAAATTGATGATATCACAAGAGAGAAAAATCGTTTAAAAATGGAAAAAATTTCTATTGATAAAGAATCAAATTCTCAAAATAAATCACGACTTGATGAAATTAAAAAGCGTATTGCTTCATTAGAGGAACAAGAAAAAGTATTACTATCTAAGTGGCAAGAAGAGAAAAAAGAACTTGAAAAGATTAAAACTTTAAAAGATAGACGTATTCGTCTTGAATTAGAACAAGAACAATATGAAATGAATTCAAATTTTGAAAAGGCTGCACGTATTAAATATGAAGAATTACCAAATATTCAAAAAGAAATTGAACATTTAGAAGCAATTAATAAAGAAGATTATTTATTACAAGAAAAAGTAACAGAAGAAACAGTAAGTAGTATTATTGCAAAATGGACTCATATTCCAGTAAGTAAATTACAACAAAGTGAAAGAGAAAAAATTCTAAATTTAGATCAAATGTTAAAAAAACGTGTAATTGGTCAAGACACAGCCATTCATACTATTGTAAATGCAATTTTAAGATCTAGAGCAGGAATTAGAAATCAAGAAAAACCAATTGGCTCATTTTTGTTCTTAGGTCCTACTGGAGTTGGAAAAACTGAGGTAGCTAAAGCACTTGCTGAACAATTATTTGATAGTGAAAAACATATTGTTAGAATTGACATGTCTGAATATATGGAAAAATACAGTGTTTCTAGGTTGCTTGGAGCTGCACCTGGATATGTTGGGTACGAAGAAGGTGGTCAATTAACAGAGGCTGTTAGACGTAATCCATATTCTATTGTATTATTAGATGAAATTGAAAAGGCTCATCCAGATGTATTTAATGTCTTATTACAAGTTTTAGATGATGGGCGTATTACAGATGCAAAAGGAAGAGTAGTAAGTTTTAAAAATACTATTATTATTATGACTTCTAATATAGGTTCAAGTTATTTATTAGAAGGGAACAATGAAGAAAATCAAAAATTGGTATTAGAAGAATTAAAACAGTACTTTAAACCAGAATTATTAAATCGAATTGATGAAATAATTATGTTTAATTCATTAGATAAAACTGTAATCTATAAAGTAATTGATAAATTTATTTCTTTATTACAACAACGTTTGAGTGAACAAAATATTCATTTATCAATTAGTGATAACGCAAGAGAAATAGTTGTTCAAGAAGGGTATGATCATCAATATGGTGCTCGACCAATTCAACGCTTTATTCAAACAAATATAGAAACTTTAATCGCAAGAAAAATCATTGAAGGAAGTATTTTACCTGGTTCAAACGTATTAGTAGATTATCAAAATAATGAATTTATTGTAAAGATGATGTAACATCATCTTTTTTTTGTGTTATTTTATGTTATTTTAAGAAAAACACAAAAAATTATGATAAAATAATGGTGAGGTGATTTTATGAAATGTAGAAATTGTAATGCAGAGTTAGAAAAAAATGCTAACTATTGTACAAAGTGTGGTGAAAAAGTCATCAAAGAAGAAGACATTATAGATGTTGAGTGTAAAAATATCCAAGAATCTACAAATGAAGATATTGATAATACTAGCTTAAATAATGATGATAATAACTTATCAATGTGTGATCAGACATATGTAGATGATAAACAAATACTACATACTCAAGAACAAATTGATGATAACAAATCCTTAGATAGTGAAGGACCATTAGAAAATAAAAAGAAAAAAAATAATAACATTGTTGTATGGACAATATTTTTAGTTATCATGTGTTTATTGTTTATGTTTTTTGTAGTAGATATTTATCGTGCTAGAAGACATGAAAATAATGAACAACAAGTACAAGAAGATTATAAATACGAACATAAGGAGATTTCTGGTAAGTACTATCCAAATGATGCTAATACAAATGTATGTAATTTAATGAATGGTGGTGTTGTAGTAGCTAGTGATAAAGCCATTTATATGGTAAATGAATCTGGAAATATTATGATGCTTAATGATAAGCTTTCAAACCCACAACAAATATATGATGGAAAGTGTAGTAATTTGTTTATTGTAAATAATCACTTGATCTTTAAAGATGATAATAAGGAAGGTCATATATTTTCTATGGATTTAGATTCTAAGAAAGTAAAAGAACTGATTAGTTCAAATGTTTTCTATTTAACAAATAATGATAACATGCTTTATTATCAAGATGATTCAGATCATGAAACTATCCATAGTTATGATTTAGATTCTCAAAAAATTGAAAAGTTAAATGATGAAGAAAGTTATAATATTCAATATGGTGATCAATGCCTTTATTATACTAACAAAGCAGGAACTATTAAGAAAATTGATTTAAGTACAAAAGAAATCAGTGAAGTTTTAGATAAACATGTTTATCATATGATTTATTCTAATGGGCTTATTTATTATATTGATCAAAAAGATGCATGCTTGTATTGTTATAATGAAACAGATAAAACTACAAAACAATTAAACAAAGAAATTACACGTGAATTTGTTTTAACTGAAAATAATATTTTCTATGTGAATGCTCAATATCAAGTTATTAGTATGTCAACTGATGGTAGAAATAATCAATGGGTAAATCAAGATGTAAAGGCAAATTCTATATTTGTTTTAAAAGATTATATTATATATTATGATTTAGATGGTAAATTATGGAGCGAAATGGATATTAATGGAGAGTCAATTCATCCAATTTTCAAATTTTCAAATAGCAAATATGTATAAAGATATGAGAAATCATATCTTTATACATTTTTATATTATAAATTGAAGTATTTGTTTTTTATGAAAATGTCTGTAGATTTTAAAAATACGAATATATAGAGAATAAAATTTTTAAATTTACTTTGTAACATAAAAGGGGGAAAATAAGTTATGGCAAATAAGAAAAGAAAAACAACACAAAATAATAAGGATTTTACATTAGAAAGAAATATGAAACATCTTGAAATGAAAAATCAATATTTAAATGCAGAGGTTGACTATTTAAAAAAAATTGAGCAATTAGGTGTAAATAGTAATAAATTAACAACAGAAGATAAAGCAAAAATTGTTAATGAATTAAAGCAAAAATATAAATTAAAATACCTTCTTGAAATCTCAAATTTAAAACGTTCAACATATTATTATACATTGTCAAAAACAAATAAGGATATGAAAAATGATATAATAATGAATGAAATTATTCAAATATTTTATGAACATAAAGAACGTTATGGATACCGAAGAATAACATTAGAATTAAAAAATAGAGGATATTGTGTTAATCATAAAAAGGTGAAAAGATTAATGTCTGTTATGGGATTATATGCAAAAACGCCTAAAACAAAATATGAATCATATAAAGGGGATATGAATGGCGTAACTAAAAATTTATTAGTTAATAAAGTCCATGATCAAGATAGCTATCAAACCTATTATAAGAGAAATTTTCATACTAAAAAATGTAATGAAGTATGGGTAACAGATGTATCAGAATTTCATATACCAGCAGGTAATCTTTACCTTTCACCAATTTTAGATTTACATAATCGAGAAATAGTATCGTATAATATATCAACCAATCCAAATTTTAAACAAATTAAAGATATGTTATGCAAAGCATTTAATAAATTTGATACATTACAAGGACTTACACTCCACTCAGATCAAGGGTGGCAATACCAAACAGAAGAATATCATAAAATGCTTCAAGAAAAAGGTATTCAACAATCAATGTCAAGAAAAGGTAAATGTTTAGATAATTCACCAATGGAGAATTTTTTTGGTATGATGAAAAATGAAATGTTTTATGGACAAAAGCATTCATTCAAGACATTAGAAGAATTAAAAACTGCAATGGAAGAATATATTGATTATTATAATCAAGAAAGAATTTTAGTAAAATTAAACGGATTAACTCCTGTACAATATAGAATGCTTTCTATGTTAAGAATATAAAATAAATAAAATATATCCAACAAATTGGGTTCACTGCATTATGAACAAATATCTTTATACTTGTATTTAGATTTTGTTCATTTTTTTAATTTACACTTGATATTTTTTTTTTTTTTATATTATAGTATAGGTATTGTTTTTTTGCTTCATTTTGTTTTTTATTTTAGTTTTTATCTAAATGCTATCATAGAAGTAATAAAACATAACAGAAAGGAGAATTATAAAAATGAAAAACTTAAAAGATTTAACAAAAAAACAAAAAATCATTGCAGCAACAACTGCAGCAACAGTAGCTGTCGCTTCTATTGGGGGAGGAACATATGCTTACTATAAGCATACTCACAACCATGCTAATGAAGAAGAAGTAGCAACAGCTACAGAAGTAAAAGCAGGAACATTGAACATCAATGTATCTGCAAATGAAGGTTGGACGGATACATCAACTCCAGCTATTGTCAGAATCAGTGGAATCCTTGATGATGAAATCACTGAAAATGACAATGTAAATTTTTACACTGCTATCATGCCTGATGCAGATAGTGAAAACCACGGATCAACTACTTTAACATTACCTATAGGTGACTATATCGTAGATTTCATCAGCCCATTAAACACTGATGGATCAGCTTATACAATCAAAGCACCTGAAGAAAGTGAAGTAGTAACTGTAAAAGAAACACCAGTAGCAACAGAAACTGATACTACTGAAACAACTGATGATACTACAACTACAGATGATACTGTAACTACAGATGAAACTGTAACTACAGAAGAAACTGCAACTGAAACAGTAGATACAACAATCGATCAAGAAATCGAAAGAGTTCCTGCTGAAGAAGTAACAGATGAAATGTTACAAACTATCGTAGACGGTGTGCATCAAGCTATCTTAAACGGTGATAACACATTAAAAGGTGATGCAGGAACTGCTATCTTAGATAAGTTAAACACAAACGTAGCAGCTAACCCAAACGTTAGTGAAACTACTACACAAGGTATGACTGAAAACAAACCTGCCGTATCTGAAGTAGCTAAACCAGCTGCTAACGGTACATCTGTGCCTACACCTGCTAAACCAACATCTAAACCATCTTCTAAACCTGCTACAAGTACACCTACAACAGGTACAGCAACTGAAGAATCTAAACCAACTTGGGTTGGTGTTGGTAACGGTTGTAAACATAATTGGATTGACTGTCCAGCTCAAACTAAAACTGTAACTAAGTATAGAACAGAAACATATACAGAAAACGTTACTAAGACTAGAGAAGTGCCATACACAGAGGAAGTAACTAAGTATATGACAGTAGATAAAGTACAATGTGGAGGAACTGAAATGAAAACATTAGATGGTCAAACAATCGGTTCACCTTGTGGGCAAGAGTTTGATACTCCTGAAGAATGGAACGATCACTGTAGTATAGCACACCTTGAAGAAATGCGTCAAGGTTTTTTGTGCTTTTGGCAATATGCGTTTCATAAAGTACCTTACACAGAAACTGTAACAAAATATAGAACTGAAACATATACTGAACCAGTTACTAAGACACGTGAAGTACCTTATACAGAAACTGTAAAGATTTCTAAAGACGCTGTAAAATGTTCTAAATGTGGAGCTGTTCAATTAATGGAATAGTACTATCAAAACCCTAGAAAGAAAACTTTCTAGGGTTTTTTTATTATAATTTAATTCAAAAAGAAAGGAATGATTAGAAATGAAAGAAATGAATATTGCTAATATTTTAGTAGAAAAATTATATGAAGATGACCTAATAGAAATGTATAACGATCTTCAAGAATGGTTAAAGAGTGATGAGAAAATTTGTACAATTAATGATTATTTAGAAGAACATGGTGATGACGAAGATAGTTGGGATAAACTAGAAGAATATGTAGATGAAGATTTAAGGAATTGCATGGCATATACAGATTTATTATTCGTAAGCTATACTGGAAAAATAATATATGAACCTAATGTATTCAAAATGTTTGTAAATTCCGTATGTAATGAAGATTTAATTGCGTTTTTAAAAGAAAGCATAGAGAAAGATCCTTATGATTTAGAGAAACAATGCAATGAAGTGTATGAATATATTAGTAGGAAAGAAGAAAATTAATGAAAAGGAGATGATTAGACGATGAAAAATAATTTTATGTACAATGGTAGTGTAATTCTTCACCACCCTTATTTACACAAATACTAATATTCAACGAGTAGATTTTGAAGATATTGTGAGCTTACTAATTTAGATTTTATGAGGAACATAGTATTTTACGGCAGGCATAAAACATAAGACATTTTTTATTAAAGTAGACTAAAAATAGTGTAGTGAACCCATTTTATTAGACATGAATTAATTGTTTTGTGTAATTATATTTCTTTTGTTGAATATGATTTTTAATAAAATTCCTTTAGAGCATATTAGGTTTAATTTGATAGGTAAATATTTTACAATTTATAAATTTATTTTATCATTTAAGATGTAGAATAAATTTATAAATTGTAAAATAAAGTGTCAGTATTGAATAAAAAAAATGCACCAGTTATA
>JAHHSU010000017.1 GCA_020025035.1 Thomasclavelia sp.
AATTTTACAAAAAAAAAAAAAAAAAAGCAAGTTTTTTTGATATGTACCCAGAATCCTGGACACATAAATTTATGAATTAGGCTATGCAAATGGATGTTTCTCTGTATTTAACAGGAGGCATCCATTTTGTTTTTGCCTGTATTCTTACATTATTATAATAATTTATATATTCGTCAACTGCTTTTAAGAATTCTTGGAATGATTCTGAACAGAATGTGATAAATTCTTATCATTTTAGAAAATTAATATTTCCTATTATATAAGTACATTAAGTTATATTATAAAAAGTTATTATGTAGGAAATTAAACCAAAAAATAATAAATAATTTGTATACGTTTATTTTATTAAATATTTTAAAATAAAAACTGCATAAGTAAGGTTATATACACACCTTATTTACACAGTTTATTTATTACACCCATAATTTATCAACAGAATATCCCTATACTTTTAATTCTCCTAATTGTACCAATTCTATTAATGCTTGCAATCTTGAACTGACTCCTAATTTTTGAATAACATTAGAAATATGATTACGTACAGTTTTCTCACTTATTCCTAGTATCACTGATATTTCTTTAGTAGATTTACTTTCTACTAACATATCAAAAATTTGTCTTTCACGTTTAGTTAATAACATATTCTCACTCCCTAATACATCATATGACAAAAATAAGAAAATGTTATTCTCTAGAAAGTCTCTCCTGCAATCTTACTGCAACTAAATATGGTAAAACTTCTTGAAGTTCTTCTAATGATGCTTCTTTCATCTTTTTCACACTACCAAATCGATGAAGTAATTTTTTCTTACGTGCTTCTCCTATACCCTCTACATCATCTAAAATAGATTGAAACAAAGACTTTGAACGTACATTTTTATGATAACTAATTGCATAACGATGTACTTCATCTTGCATTCTAGTTAATAAATAAAATAATTGGCTTTTGCGATCAATAGGAACTATATTTCCTTCTTGATTCAATAATAATGATGTAGAATGCTTTTCATCCTTACTCAGTCCACATACATAAATAGGTAAATTTAAGCTTTGAATCACATCTTTAGCTACATCAATTTGCCCTTTACCACCATCTACAATAATTAGATTAGGGATTCTAAGTCCTTCCATTAAAACTCGATAGTATCTACGATATATGACTTCTTTCATACTACCATAATCATCTGGACCTTCTACCGTTTTTATTTTAAATTTACGATAATCATGTTTAGAAGGTTTCCCATCTACATAACATACCATTCCCGCAACACTATAACTTCCTTGAATATTAGAGTTATCAAACAGTTCTATTACTGTAGGACGTTCAATACCAAGCAACATACCAAGTTCATCAATTGCTCCAATTTGACTAGAACTACTTTTTTCTACTAACATGAATTTTTTAATAAGCATTTCCTTTGCATTTTGACATGCCATCATAACTAAATCAGCTTTATTTCCTCGACTTGGTTGAACGACCTTACAGCCTAATACCTCTTCAATTAGTTGAAGACCTTCCATTTTAGGAATAAGTATTTCTTTTGGTAAGGTATTTTTTTGATAAAAATGTACAATATAACTAGCTAATTCCTCTTCTAATTCTCCAAAAATAGGAACTAAATTAATATCCCTAGCAAGCAACTTTCCATTACGCATAAAAAAGATTTGCATACTTAAATAGCCTTTATCTACATGGTAACCGATAATATCTCTATCTACTTGATCATTAAATTGAACATGTTGTTTACTAATAACATGTCTAATATGTCTTATTAAATCACGATATTCTTTAGCTTGTTCAAATTGCAAATTTTCACTTGCAATATTCATTTTCATTTCTAATTGTTCAATAATATCCTTAACGTCGCCTTTCATAAACTTGACAATACTTTGAACTATACTATCATATTGGGATATGTCAACCTCGTTAATACAAGGACCTAAACATTGATTTAGTGAATAATACAAACATGACTTATGAGGAATATGGTTACATTTTCTAAGTGGGTATAATCGATTTAATAACTTACAAATATCTCTAGCTGCAGTAGCATCAGGAAATGGACCAAAATATTTGTTTTTTTTATCCTTTACTTCTCGTACTATTTTTAATCGCGGATGCTTTTCTTTTGTTAGTTGGATATATGGATAATAACTATTATCCATAAACATAATATTGTATTTTGGACTATAATCCTTGATTAAATTTATTTCAAGTAATAATGCTTCTTTTTCTGAATCTGTTACAATATAATCAAAATCAACAATTTCGCTAACTAATTTAGTAGTCTTATAATTATGAACACCATTAAAATAAGAAGAAACTCTATTTTTTAATTTTTTTGCTTTTCCTACATAAATTACTGTTCCTTCTTTGTCTTTCATCAAATAACAACCAGGGCTTACAGGAAGTAATGAAATTTTATTTTTAATATGATTTTTCAATGTTGTACCTATTCAAAATAAACAAGTGTAGCCCCTAAGCCACCTTCGTTAGGACCACCATCACGAAAGCTTACTACATTTTTATTTTTCTCTAACATTTTTCTTACTCCTTTTCGAAGCGTGCCAGTTCCCATTCCATGAATAATTCGAATATGAGGATAATGATGTAATAAAGCATCATCTAAAAACTTATCTACCTTATTCATTGCTTCTTCATATCGTAGTCCTATAATATTTAATTCATAATGACCTGATGTTACTTTCTTGATTGACTTTGTACTTACTTTACCTTTATTTTTTAATGGTTTTCCAATATATTTGATTTCATCTACATTTACTTGCATTTTTAATCCACCTAAACTAACTGTTAACCTATCATTTTTAGGTAAAGTTACTACTTCTCCTTCACGATTAAGTGTTTTTACAATAATACGATCCCCAATTTGATATGGATGATAAGTATCATTTTTTTCTATAGTAGATTCCTTAACATATTTAGATTTTCCTAATTGATATTTTGCATCAATTGCAATATGTGGTTTAATTGTTGTTTCTTTTTGTTTTAAATCTTCTAAAATTAAATCTACTTTTTTTGTTGCATCATCGATAATTTGATTTGCTTTTTCTTTAGCTTGTTGTAGATATACTTCTTTTTCTTTATCTAATTGATTATTTTTATGAATCCACTGCTTTTCAAGTTGTTGATTATCTAGTATTAACTGCTGCAATTCATCTTGAAGAAAACGAGTCTGTTCTAATTCTTTTTCTAATTTTTCTAACAATCTTTCATGATTTAATAAACTTTCTTCTTTAATTTTTCTTGCTTTTTTTACAATACTTGGATTAAGTCCTAATCTAGATGAAATTTCTAAAGCATAGGATTGTCCAATTGTTCCGCTTAATAATCGATATGTTGGTTTTAAATGTTCTACATCAAACTCTACACTAGAACTCAATATATAGTCTTTAGATTTTGCAAATTGTTTTAATGCAGAGTAATGTGTAGAAGCTACACAAATACAATGATATTCATGTATATATTCTAAAATAGCTTGTGCCAAACTTTCTCCTTCTTTTGGATCAGTGCCACTCCCTAACTCATCCATTAATACAAGTGAATTTTGAGTTATTCCTTGTGTAATACGAACAATCTTTTTCATATGAGAAGAAAAAGTAGAAAGAGATTGTTCAATTGATTGTTCATCCCCTAAATCACAAAAAATTTGATCAAAAAATGGAATAGTTGCTTTACTTACAGGGATTGCAAGTCCACATAAACTCATCATGGATAATAATCCAATCGTCTTTAAAGTTACGGTTTTTCCTCCAGTATTACTTCCAGTAATAAGCAACATATGTTTAGGAGCGTGCAATACAATATCATTTGCAACTACTATTTGTGGATCAATAAGTGGATGTCTAGCTTGATACAACTCTATTTTATCATATGAATCACTAATTGTTGGAATTACACTATTTGTTGCATTAGCATAGGCACCTTTAGAAAATACAAAATCTAATTTTTGTAAACATTGTTGATTCGTAATAATCGTTTCACTATTTTCTTTTACCTTTTGAGACAGATTAAAAAGAATACGTTGAATTTCTTCCTTTTCTTCTACTTTCAACTCAGCTAATTGGTTATTCATCTTAACCACACTTTCAGGTTCAATAAAAACAGTTTTGGTAGATGACGATTCACCATGAATAATCCCTTTTACCATCGTTTTATTCGTATTTTTCACAGGTAAAACAAAGCGATTATTTCTTTGTGTAACAATAGATTCACTAAGATATTCTTTTTGTTGAACTGATAACTCTTCCATTTTTACATGGATATTTAACTGTACATTTTTCATTAGTCGACGAATTCTTAGTAACTCACTAGAAGCAGTATCTAACACTTCACCTTCTAAAGAAATACTTTTTTCTATTATTTTTTCTAATGAATCGATTGTTTTTAGTTGCCTAACTAACTCATTGAAATTTGGTGTTTCTAACTCATTTTCTTGATTATAATCGATAACATCCTTAGTTACCTTTATTATAAAAAGCACACATAATAATTCGTTAGGATATAAAGATCCATCCATCATAGTTTTATGAATAATAGACGTACTATCTTCTAATCCACCTAGTGGTAATCTACCATATCGAAAAAGTAAACTAGATGCTTCGTTGCATAAAGCTAATTCATATAAAAGAGTCTTTTTATCTTCTATCATTGTAATTTGATCAATCAATTGCTTCCCTAGCACACTAGAAGTATATTGTTTTAAATGATTTTGAATTTCATAAAATTCTAACGTTTCATAAATTCCTTTCATTCTACTCTCCTTTATCAATTAGACAACCTTGACATGTTGTAATATTGAATCCTTTACCTTACTACTAATTCCAGGCATCTCTAATAATTTATCTAAATCACTTTGGTGTTTTTTAGGAATCTCAATAGTAAAATCACTTTCGTTAATTTCTTCTATTACAGCATTAAAATATCGTTCAATATCTTCTTGAGTGAGTATGCCTAATTGATAACTATTTTTTATCAATTGATAAGTTGTTTGAAGATGATTAAGATTTAGTTTTCCATCTTTATCTTTAATACTTTTAGCACTACTTACAATGGAATTTATATGTGACATCTCTTTTAATTCTTTAGTCATATCTGGAACGATATCTAAAATATAATGAGCAAGTGTTGAATTTTCTACCATATGATTGATTGTTTTATTTACAGGAAGATACATTAGTATAAGTACAAAATAAACGACAAACAAGGTTTTTAAAATACTTAAAAAAGAACCAAGTATTCCATCTAACATACTTGTTAAAGTAAAGAATCCTATAATACGATTGCAAATTGGTTTGCATAAAAACAATATAATCCATTTAATACACTGTAAAATAATAAATAATAAAATAAATGAAAAAACTCCAAATACCGATGGATAGACTTTAGAAAATACTCCTATTGGCATCGAAGAAATTGCTCCTAATTTAATAGATAGGAGTACTAAAAAAGGCTGGTAAAATAAAAATGCACCTATTAATGCACAAACTGTCCCAATAAATGATAAAAAACGACTAGTAAATCCTTTTTGATATCCAACGATTGCAAAACCTACAATCAGTAAAGCAATGAAAAAATCCAATATATTATAATGCATACTATCACCTCATTATCAATTATTCTATCAAAATAAATTTACACTGTCAAAAGTTATAAAATAATGATATAATTAAATTAGGAGGCGGTTAGAGTGGAACCATTTTTGATCAATGTGGATAATATTATATTTAATAAGATGAAAAAATTCTACAATAGCCAAATGATTGTAAATGATGATGAAAAAATTCTTTTTATAGCAAAAACTGTTGGGTGTTCAATTGTTTGTTATACAGATTATAAAGTAGAATTTAAAGGAATTAATGCAGCAACAGAATTACAACGTTGGCAAAAAAAACAAGTTAAAAATTTTCCTGCTATTGAAGAAGGAATTTATACAGGTGGCCATATTGGTGCATGTGAATACGGTTCATTAGATTATTTTGGACCAATGTGCGTAGTTGCTTGTTATGTAGATGATAAAGATATAGAGTGGCTACAAAGTATGGACTTAGAAAATGTTACAAATTTATCAGATGTCGAAATTGTAAATAAAGGACGTTTAATTAAAGACAAAATTGTTTATAGCTTACTTTTATTAGATAATACTCATTACAATCAAGCAATCGCAAATGGAATTAACCAAGCAAATGTAAAAGCAAAACTTCATAATGATGCAATGACAAATGTTATCCAAAAAACACAACAATCTACTAGTATTAAAGTAGTAGAACAATTTATCTCAAGTAAAACCTACTATAATTACTTAAAAAATGAAGTTGTTGTAGTAAAAGATGCAATTATTGAACAAAATGCATATCAAAAATACCTAGCAGTTAGATGTTCTTATGTGATTGCTAGATACGCATATTTACAATATCATGCTAATATGTGTAAATCATTAAAAATAAAACTACCTAGAGGTACAGGTTTAAATGTAGACTCAGTTGGATGCGAGCTTGTACATACTTATAATGAAAAAATACTCCATAAAGTTGCTAAAACGCACTTTACTAATACAAAAAAAATCAAAGATTTGGTTGAAAAATCTCACTAATAGATTTTCAACCTTTTTTTATACAAATGTATATATCTTTGATACAATACTATATTGTTTTTAAATACTCTTTTAACTTTAAAATAACAGCTATATCAGCTGGTAACCAATCTACACTATCTAATGTATCATAGTTCAACCATTTTGCATCTAAATGTTCTTTTAATACAAAATGATTATGATTTATTCTACATAAATAACATTCCATAGATAAATGAAAATTAGGATAATCATATTCTACTATATCAAATAAGCTATCCACTACTACTTCAATATCTAATTCTTCCTTAATTTCTCTAACTAGTGCATCTTTTGCAGTTTCACCATTTTCAATTTTCCCACCTGGAAATTCCCATTTTCCCTTAAACTCTCCATATCCTCGTTGTGTTGCTAAAACATAAGTATCATTTACTATAATTGATGCTACTACCTTTATTGTCTTCATTTTACGTACTTTTTATCCTTTCACTATATAATGATAAATATCTTCTCTTACTGGATGATCTAAAATCCATTCTATTGCTACTGCTTTTTTATTAGTATTTGCTAAAGTAATTTCCTTAATATTATTAGATGCTTCCATAGTACCTAAATAATAAAATTCTTTTGATATTTTGTCATTTTTATTTTTTCTAACAAATAGATGTACAGATATTCCTCTTTTTTTTGAATGAATAAAATTTTGTACATCTTCAGACTCCATACTTCTTCCACCCTTTGATATTGCTATTAATCGATTCATCTGTATAAAATGATCTTCATATTTTATTGTATGAGCAATATTATCAGATTTTTCATAATTAATAAATACAGGAAATGACTTAGTATCTTTATCATACTTATATCCTCCAATATTTAATGGAACTTCATTTTTCTTCCAATGAAGAAGCCTACACACATCTTCATAAGTATATTTTTGATAGAGAACTAGATTTGTGTTTAAATCACCATTACGGTAATATTTTAAAAATCTTGATAATCCAAAATTTATTAATTCTTTTATTAAGTAAGTAAAATTAGAATCTTCAAGCATCTTTTGATATGATTGTGAGATACAATATTGTTGACCTATTTTCTCAATAAAAACACAATTAGAATAATTCTTTTGATATGTATTGATTGGAAATTTATTAGTCATTACATTAATAATATTTTGAATACAATTTTCATCTGTTTTATAGTTATATTGGTTTTCTAATTTAGTTTTTAAATGTTCAATGACATTATAAGGACTTGTAAACAAACAATTTAGCAGTTCTAATTCGTGAACTCTTTTTCCATTAGCTAATTTTGTAGAAACAAATTTAATAACTTCCTCTTGAGAAGGAGTTAATTGAATTTTATAATCTTTTTCATATTTTTTTAAAAACATATGATAAGAACCTAGTCTATCATTTTCAAATATTCGTAAAATATCCATTTGTCCATACTGATCAAAATCACATAATGATGGAATACGACCTAATTTATTTTTTAAACTAATGTAATTTTCTTTAATTAATCGAATATCACTAAAGTTTGCTTTATCAATAGATTCTAATATTCTTTTTCTAGACACTTCATCAAAATGAATAGTACTTGATCCAGGAATAATTCTTTCCCCTTCAAAAACGTAATGACGAATATTGTCTTTATTGTATGTTCTATCGCCAGAAAGTGCAATTGGAATCATAAAATTGTTTTGATAATTTCCAATAAAATCAAGGATAACTACATATTCTTTATCACAATGTTTACGTAATCCACGACCTAATTGTTGAATAAATACAATTGGAGATTGAGTGGGTCTAAGCATAATAACTTGATTAATTTCAGGAATATCTACCCCTTCAGAAAAAATATCTACTGAAATAATATAGTCTAATGCATTACTTGTTTCTTTACCTACTAAACGTTCTATTGCATTTTCTCTATATGTTGGAGCATCACTTCCACTTAAAACAAGTGTTCGCCATCCTTGTTCATTAAATTTACTAGATAATTCTCTAGCTTCATCTAGTCTACTACAAAATATTAATCCCTTCACCCGTTCTCCACTATATCCATAAAATGATGCTTGTTGGATAATATTTTGAACTCGCTCATCAGATGTCAAAAATCCAAAATCTTGTATTTTGTTAGATAAGTTAGTGCCATCATCATTAACTACTTCAAGATCTTTTATACCAAAATAATGAAATGGACATAATAAATCTTCTTCTAGTGCCTTTTCCAAACGGATTTCATATGCAATTTGATAATCAAATATTTCATACACACTTGCACAATCAGGTGTTTCTTTTTTATCAGGTGTTGCAGTCATTCCTAACCATAATTTTGGCTTAAAATAATTTAATATTTTTTGATAACTATTTGCTCCACTATGATGTGCCTCATCTATAATGATAGCATCAAATAAACTAGGATCCAACATTTTGATATTTTCTTCCTTGCTTAATGTTTGAATGGTAGCAAAAATAAAGTCTTTATCAATTTCTTGATACTTTCCTGTAAACAATCCCATAGAATAGCTTTGATCAAATACATGTTGATAGCTAAATTTAGCTTGTTTAGCTATTTGATTACGATGTACAACAAATAAGATACGCTTAAATCCTAAATCTCTCATTGCAAATGCAGAAGCATATGTTTTTCCTGTACCTGTAGCAGAAATTAAAAGTGCTTTATTTTTACCACTACTATAAATTTGCTTTAAATTATCAATAAATCCTTGTTGCATTGAATTAGGTTCAAGCTTAATTTTAGAAAGATGTTGTGTTTGATTTTTTTGATTATTATAGATTTTTTTTCGTTCTTTATACAAATACGTGTATGAATCTATAAATGATATATAATCAATAGAATTTTCACTATGCCATAATTCATTAAATTCATTAAGAATATCTTTAGTATATTCTTTTGATAACGAAGATGTAATTTTAGTATTCCATTCTTTATTTGTTGTTAAAGCACTTAAAGTCATGTTAGAACTTCCTACTATCATCTGATATGAATTATCATGTCTAAAAATATATCCTTTCGTATGAAATCCTTCTTGTTGTTGATGCGTAATATACATTTTAACTTCTATATTTTTAAAATTTTGTAAAATAGATAAAGCACGTGGTTCACTAAATGACAAATAATCAGTTGTTAAAATTTTACCCGAAATTCCTCTTTTTTCAAGTTCCTTAAACGTTAATAACAATGGAGTAATCCCACTCATCGTAATAAATGCTACACTGATAAAAAATTCATCACAATCTAATAACTCACTTTCAATAGATGAAATAACCTTTCTACCTTCTTTATAATTATTTGAAATAAACTCTGGTCCATCTAAAAAACAATTTTGATTATCTAAATTATATTTATTTTGTAAATGACGGTAAACATTACGCACTATTAATCACTCCATTATTTAAATCATTACATGATTTTATTATATAGAGGATAAATTAATTAATCAAGATCACATAAATACTAATTTTTAAGCATTTTATGGTGTTACAATTGATATAAAACAAATAAACATTATTAATAAACATAATTATCATTACGTACTATGTTATAGAATATCATTATAATACTAAAAATGATAATATTAATAAAGTAATGATATAATGAGCGCAATCAATAAAGAGTACTACAAAAATCTTATTTTGCAACAAAAACCAATAAATCAAGATTAACAAATTAAAATCAAAATATAAAATACGATCTTTTACTATTTAGTAATAATCAAAAAACACAAATGAAATATCCTTAATTACACCATTTTTAAATAATTGAATTATATCAAACCAAAATAATTACTTAACAATATTATTCATAAAAAAGGAGAATATCAATGAATAATATTAAATGATATAAAATCATTTTTAACAATTAAACTTAACATCTAGGTAAATAAACAATACAAGATATTATTTATTTTTTAAAATATGTTTTTTTAATTGTTCAGAAATCTTTTCTATTTCGTTACTACCATCAGTTGATAATCGTAAAAGTGGAACATCAATAATTTTAAAAATATTATCTTTTAATCTATCTCTACTTTCTTGTATACTTCCCTTTTTATGATAAGTTGTTCCATCCACTTCAATTGCTAAAACTGGACTTTTTTTATATTTATCAAATATCAAAAAATCTACGTGAGTTAAGGGATTTTTAGCGTATTTAACCTCTTTTGGTGAAAAAAATTCATAAGAATGAATAATATTAACAAGCGACACGTGGCACCTACAATCAAATTGACTAAACTCTGATTTACATAATATTTCATCACAAATTATACCATATAATAAATTTTCTGAATCGTATTCTGATATTCTCTTATGATTTTTTAAAAACTCTTTGCGTTCTTCATTATATTGTTGATACAGTAAATCGAATACTGATTTTGTTTTTCCTTGAATGACTTCACATTTATGGTATGTAATATAATTAATTAATTTACCATAATAACTTAAATCACTGTACTTATTACCAGAAATAACCACAATTAATTTTTTCACAGCTCTAGAAACCGCAACATTAATTAATCGTGGATCATTCAAAAAAGGATCATCAAGGTTATCCTTTACAGTTGAAATAATAATAACTTCATTTTCTCTTCCTTGAAATCTATGTATTGTATCTATATCGCATGATGTTATACTTTGCTGATTTAGTGCATCTATTTGATTACGATATGGGCTAATTATTCCTATATCATCAGAATTTGTTTTACCTAATTGTTTAATAATTTCATTATTTATAGTATCAATTTGTCTTTGATTTTTCTTATTTCGCTCATGCTTACCTGGAACGGTACTTATTATAGTAAAAGGATCATCGTCAAAACGATTACCTAATTTGTCATTTTCTTCTGTTAAAATAATAAGTTCACCATTATAGAATTCCTGATTACAAAAATTAATTATTTTAGGATGACATCTATAGTGTTCACGTAATAAAACTCTAGGTGCATTAACAAAAATTTTGTTTACAGACGACAATAAATTATGATTTGAATAGTTATAGCCATCGTCATTATCATTTAGTTCTTTATTACAATATGAAACATCATGATTATCCACATTTGTTAGTTGTTTTAAATCACCAACTACTACAATATTTTTTGCACATGACATTGCAAGAACTCCTGTAACTAAATCTACTTGCGAGGCTTCATCTACAATCACATAATCATAAACAAATTCTTGATCAAATATCTTACTAATAGAATACGTTGTGCTTAAAATAACTGGGTATTCTTTTGTAAATTGTTTTGGTGAGTCTTTAATTGCTTGATAATGACAAAACTTAATTCGTTGGCAATTGTCTTTAGAATTTTGATTGAGGTATTTATTGGCAATATATGCTTTAAATACTTGCATTGAAAGTTCAGTTACTTCGTTTAATTTACCATCAAAATCATATTTTCCTAATATAGCTTCTATATCTTTTTTCTGTTTTTCTAATTCTTCTTGTTTTTTTATGTAATACTGTTTTTGTAAAAACAAAATATATTGTGAATCTTTTCGCCGAATTATTTTAAAACATCGATGATGATACTTAAATAAAATTTTAATCATACTTAAAATACTACTAAAATGCGAATTTTCCATATAATATTCGTATTCAAGTATTAGTTTTAATATTTTTTTTGCATCACATTTTTTTACCGATAAAAGATATTCTTGATTAATTTCTACTTCGTTTTCTTTATTAAAATGTGTTTGTTCTGTTTCCATTTGCCATAATTGTTGATTAATACAAGATATTTCATTTTTATATTTTAATTTCTCATTTAATTCATTGGTTATTTCATTGATTTGACTTTTCATTTTTATAATATGCTCATCAGATAATTTCCAATCATGAATATATTCAGGATAATCTGACTGACAGTCTATAAAATGTTTAGTACGTTCTGTATTACCAAGAGGTGCTAATATGAATTCTAACCCATATTTCTTAAATTTATCATAAACATTTTGCGTCGCTGAATTATTGTATGAGACAACAGCAACTGTTTTATCTAAAATTAACATATTTGCAATAATATTTAATATTGTTTGAGTCTTTCCTGTTCCAGGAGGCCCTTCAATCACACTAACTTGTGACAAAAATGTATTTTCTACCGCTTTTTTTTGACTAATATTTAATCCAAAAGGATAAATTATTTCATTAGGTAATTGGTAACTTTTTATATTTTTCTTCTTAGACAGGTATTTTCCTAATACTATATTATTTGATATTCTTTCTATTTTACTATATTGCATTGCTAAAAGGTTATTTCCGTTTTCTTTGGCACCTACTATATTTGCAACTCTTTTAAAATAATTAAACAATTCTCTAGATTTTGCATTTTTTAATTGATCTTTTGATACATCAATATCATTTGTTGAATATAAGTCGCTTTTATAATTTGATTGATTCTTAAAAATAACACGAGATATTCCTTTGAATAAAATAATACTTTTAATATTACGGACTATTGCATTCTCTATATAAACAATTTGATCAGTAATATTTATACATTTTTCTGCGTGAATCAACTTTACGTCACGTACTTTGTACGAGTATACCTTGGGTTGATTATAAAAAACTACTTTATAGAGTGCACCTTCTTTTTTTATTGATTTAATTTCGCTAGTTTTATCTTCCCCTTTTAATATTATTAATTTATCCTTCAACGTTAAAAACTCCTTTAATCTCTAAAATAAATCTATAAACCACATCATAACATATTACTTTTAACAAATATATAATTAATTATGTTAGCTAAAGTAAAATTGAAATAAAACATAAAAAACATCCTATGGTTATTAAAATATAGGATGAATTTTATATTTTATTTTGTTTCTTTTACTTTGAATGTGGAACAACTTGTTTGATCTTTATGATTTGCTTCATCACAATTACAGTTACATACTTCTACATGTTTTGAAACACAACTATCATCTTCGTTATAATGACATTTTTTTACTTGGCACTTAATTTTATTCATTCTTATCACCTCCACTATAACTAGTATTCACTATTTTTTTCAAGATATACAATCATTGCACTAAATGAAAACATAGTCTGATTATCTTCTAAAAAAGAATGTGTTTGATATTCAATTTGAATCACATCAATATAAGGATTTTCTGAAAAAAATTCATTAATTTCATCTTCTAAATCTAGTTCATGTGTACAATCAAACAATTTTACTTTCATCTATTATCACCATTTTAACCATAACAAAGATAACAAAAAAAATAAGTCGATTCATCGACTTATTGGTTAATTTCAATTTTAAAATGTCCTTCAAATACTTCATGAACATCTAATCGAACAATATCTTCTTTATCCTTTAATTCTCCACTAGCATCATCATAATCTCCATGTGAACGCCATGGTTCTAAAGCAATTAATTGTCCTACTTTTTTTGATGCCCAAATACCTAGAAAATTAAAATTGTGCATATATAACTTAATAGATTTTAAATGATTAATAGATTTAATAGCTACCCACTTAGATCGAAAATGATTTACTACAATGGCATCATCGTCAAATAAATTTTGAGTAATAAAAAATCGTTTTTCATTATGAAGTAATGGCAATGTTTGATGTGTAAACAATCCGTTTTTAACATCTATTATCATTCTATTTATAGATTCTTCTTCTTGAAATTCAATATAATAATCATTGGAAGATTCATTTGGATAAAAAGGACATGAAAATGCAGGATGTCCTCCTATTCCAAAATAAATAGTTTTATTATCTATGTTCTTTACTTGTAAATAACATGCAAGTTTATTATCTTCTAAACGATAGGTCACATTTAATTCAAAGTAAAAAGGATACACGTTTAAAAAATCTACATAATCTAATTGTAATACAACTTCTGTTTTAGTTAAACTTTTAATACTAAACTCATGATGTCTTGCAAAACCATGTGAGTTTAAATGATAAATTTGATTATCTACTTTGTACTGATTGTTTACTAATCTTCCAACAATTGGAAACAAAATTGGTGCACTGCTAGCCCAATACTTAGGATCTCTTTTCCACATATAATTCATTCCATCTTTTAATCCAATTAATTGGATAATTTCTGCACCTTTAAGATTTATGTGTGCTTCTAGATTATCATTTTTTAATATTATCATCTTATTCTCCTTACTAAAAAAACAATGGACTTTATTTAGTCCATCGTTTCTTCTTGATTTAGATTTTTCAATATTCCTTCTATTTTATTTCCATAATCTAACGATTCATCAAGTACAAACACTAACTCTGGAACTCTTCTAATTGTAAGTTTTTTTGCTAATAAAGAACGAATAAATCCCTTAGAACGATTTAATGCCTGCATTCCATCTTTTTTCTTATAATTTTTTCCTAAAAATGTAACATAAATTTTAGCAATAGATAAATCATTTGTAACATCTACTGCTGTAATTGTACAAAAGCCAATTTTAGGATCTTTTACCTCTGTTTGTAAAATAGAGGTTAATTCTCTTTGTATTATTCCATTAACTTTGTCTTTTTTTAATACCACAATTATGCCTCCAGTAATTATTTTTCTACTTCTTGCATTACAAATCCTTCAATAATGTCATTTTCCTTAATATCATTATAATTTTCAATAGTCATCCCACATTCATACCCTTGAGCAACTTCTTTTGCATCATTTTGGAATCTTTTTAATGACCCTAATTTACCAGTATAAATTACAATCCCATCACGAATCAAACGAACACCACAATCTCTTCTAATAAATCCATCTGTAACATAGCATCCAGCAACAGTTCCAACTTTTGATACTTTAATAACTTGTCGTATTTGTGCTTGCCCTGTTACCACTTCTTCAATTTCAGGAGCTAACATTCCTTTCATAGCTGCTTCAATTTCTTCTACCATCTTATAAATTACATTATGAAGACGAATTTCAACCCCTTCTTCTTCAGCCTTACGTCTAACATTTGCTTCAGGTCTTACATTAAATCCATAAATAATTGCTTGAGATGCACTAGCAAGTAAAATATCTGATTCACTAATACCACCAACAGTTGATCGAATAACATTAATTCGTATTCCATCTACATCTATTTTTTCTAATGATGATTTTACAGCTTCAGCAGTACCTTGAACATCTGATTTTACAATAATATTTAAATCTTGTACACTTCCATCATTGATTTTAGCAAATAAATCATCTAGTGATAACGCACTTGTTGTATTTCTACTACTTTCTTGTTTCATTTTTGCACGTTCTTCTCCTACATGACGAGACATTTTTTCAGTTTCAAATGCCATAAACTTATCTCCTGCAACAGGAACATCATTTAGTCCTGTAATTTCAACAGGTGTTGAAGGTAAAGCAAACTCAATTTCTTTTCCTTTATCATCCAACATTTGACGAACACGACCATAACTTGCACCTACAACAATAGGATCACCAACTCTCAATGTACCATTTTGAACTAATAAAGTTGCAACTGCACCTCTACCCTTATCTAATTTTCCTTCTACAACTGTTCCATATGCATATCTTTTTGGATTTGCCTTTAAATCAGAAATTTCAGCTACAACAGTAAGAGTTTCTAATAATTCCTCAATACCTAATTTCATTTTTGCGGAGATTTCACAATAAACTGTATCTCCACCCCATTCTTCAGGCATTAATCCATGTTCAGACATTTGTGATTTGATATTATCTGGATTAGCACCTGGCTTATCAATTTTATTGACTGCAACCACAATTGGCACTCCAGCTGCTTTTGCATGATCAATTGCTTCACGAGTTTGAGGCATTACTCCATCATCTGCTGCAACAACAATGATTACAATGTCAGTTACTTGTGCTCCACGTGCACGCATTGCAGTAAACGCTTCGTGTCCTGGTGTATCTAAAAATGTGATTTTTTTACCATTTACCTCAACCTGATACGCACCTATATGTTGTGTAATTCCACCAAATTCACCTTCAACAACACTAGACTTACGAATTGTATCTAGTAATGTTGTTTTCCCATGATCAACATGCCCCATAATTGTTACAACTGGCGGTCTACTTTCTAAATCTTGTTCATCATCTATAATTTCAATATTTTCAAAATTAATTTCGTTTACTTCAATATGTTTCTTGGTTTCATATCCATACTCTAAACAGATTAATTCTACGTTTTCATCGTCTAATGAAGAATTAATAGTCACCATTTTTCCTAACATGAAAAGTACTTTAATCACATTTGCAGGTGTTTGATTCAACTTTTCTGCAAGCTGCCCTACTGTGATTCCTTCTTCATAAACAATAACACCATCTTCTATATTATCTTCTGCTTTTTTGGTTGGAATATTAGAAATTAAAGCCTTCTTATTATTACGACTTACTTTTTTGTTTGTTTTTTTGTTTTTATTTACTTTTGCCATAATATCACCTATCCAATCTTTTCTTTTATTTTTTTTGCGAAATTCTTATTAGTAATCGATACAGCTTTACGATTATTTTTTCCAATTGATTTAGACATTTTATTACTTGAACCAAATATTACATAATCTACATTATAGAAAGTACATTTATCTATTAGTTTTTTTCTAGTATTCTCACTAGCATCTTCACAAATAATTACAAGGTATGCATTTTTATTTTTAATGCTGATCAATACACTTTCTCCAGATACCAAATTTCTTGAACATGTTGCTAGGCCTAATAAATTATAAACTTCTTTATTTAACATAATTTAATAACTCCTCATAGATTGTATCAGGAATTTCCACACCTAATGTTCGTTCCAAAATATTCTTCTTTTTGGCTAATTCAACAGCTTCTTTTGTACGCATTAAATATGCACCACGTCCATTTTGTTTTCCAGTTAAATCAATAAAAACTTCATTTTCCTTATTTTTCACAATACGAATCAATTCTTTTTTAGGACACTGTGTTTGTGTTGCTACACATTTTCGTAATGGGATTTTTTTCATTATACTCCCTCCTAATCTTCATCGTAATATTTATCATACTCGTCATAATCTATTTCTTCATCATAACGATTATACTCTTCATCTTCTTCTATATCATTAGATAGTGATAACTCTACATCCTCTTTTTCTAACTTAGGTACCATTGGTTGTTCTTCTATTTCTACTTCTTTAGTAGTATTTACAACTTCATCGACATTATCCATATTAGACATTTCCATGTACAATCCTTCATTGATACTTTCAGTTAAAGATTTAATATCAATTTTCCATCCTGTTAGTCTTGCTGCTAAGCGCACATTTTGTCCACGTTTTCCAATTGCAAGAGATAATTGATTATCTGGAACAATGATCAATGCTGATTTTTCCTCTTCATTAATATCTACATTTAATACTTTTGAAGGAGCTAATGCATTAGAAATATAAACTACTGGATCTTTTGAATATTCTACAATATCAATCATTTCACCATTTAATTCATCAACAATATTTTTTACTCTTGTTCCTTTTTGTCCTACACAAGCACCAATTGGATCAATATCTTGATTTTCAGAATAAACTGCAATTTTGCTTCTTTCTCCTGCTTCTCTTGAAACAGAAATAATATCTACAATTCCTTCATAAATTTCTGGAACTTCTTTTTCAAATAAACGTTTTACTAATGCAGCATCTGATCTAGATACTACAATATGTGTCCCTTTTGTACCATGATCAACTTCTAAAACATATACTTTTACATTTTGTCCTTCTACCAATTTTTCATTTGGTATTTGTTGGTTAGCTGGTAAAAAAGTACCAGTCTTACCAATATTTACAATTGCAAATCTATCTTCTACGCGGTCTACTATTCCAGTAACAATTTCATCTTTTTTGTCAATAAATTCGTTATACAAACTTTCTTTTTCTGCTTCTCTTATTTTTTGACGTAAAATTTGTTTTGTCTGAATTGCAGCTAATCTACCAAAAACTTCTGGAGAAACTTCAGTTTCAATAACATCCCCCACTTTATAATTTGAATTCATTGTATGTGCTTCTTCTAATGAAATTTCAATATCTTCATCTTCTACTTCTTCTACAACTGTTTTAATCTCATGCAATGATATTTTTGCGTTTTTAGGATTAATATCTACTCTTACTATTGAATCAGGACTTAAATAATTTTTCTTGTACGATTTTTCTAATGCTTCTTTTAAAGCATCTAAAACAACTTCCTTTTGTATTCCTCTTTCTGTTTCTAAGATTTCAAGAGCTTCTAAAAACTTTTTATTTCCAGCCATTATATATCCTCCTTAAAATTTAACTGCTAATCTAATTAACTGAATTGCATCGTATGGAATTTCTATATTTTTTTTAATATTTTTGACCATATACTCTATCTTAATTATACCATTTTCTACATTTTTAATTGTTCCATACAATTCATCAAATCCACTTGTTGGTTGAGATAATTTTAAATAAACGTATTTTCCAACAGATAAACATACTTGTTCATAATTTTTTAATGGTTTTTCTGCACCAGGTGAAGATACCTCTAAATAATATTCATCCTTAATTGGGTCTTCTTCATCTAGTTTTTGACTTATCTTTTCGGATATTGCTACACACGTATCCATATCTAAATGTCCATTGATTTTTTCAACAAAAATTCTCAAATACCACTCATTACCTTGTTTTTCATATACAATCTCATCTATATAACATTGAAGCTCTTCTACAATAGGTTTGATCATATTTTCAATTTTTAATGTTAGTTCCATACTGTCTCCTTTCTATCAATAATAAAGAGCGGGTCACCCCACTCATCTATGTTACTCTAAGTATAGCATATTTTCTTATAAAATCAATTGATATTTATCATTTCATCCCACAATCGCCTAGTCAACTAATAAAATCAAACATATTTTATAATATGAAGGAGGAAAAATATGAATTATTATCAAAATACGCTTCAATGTCATCAGCCTATTCAAAATCATTTTAATTCATCTTTAATCAATCAACACCAACAAAACATTAACTTTCCATTATTTAATGTTGAAACAGGTTATGCTTTAGGAAATCTTTTTGAAGGTCTTTATAGCCCTTATAAGTCATTTACAAATTATCCATTAACACCACGAAATGAAAAAGAAAAATTACATCAACAAATGTTAATGTATAAATTTGCAGCACATGAACTAAATTTATATCTAGATGTATATCCTAATGATCAAAAAATGATACAACTTTTTAATCAATACAATCAAACATGTCAACAACTAACTAATCGCTATACAAGTATGTATGGTCCAATTACTACTGACAATATTAATCCTCAATCAAATCAATGGACATGGTCCAATTCACCATGGCCTTGGGAAAATCAATAAAAGGAGACGCGTATGTGGAAATATGAAAAAACACTTCAATACCCTGTAAATATTAAGCATAAAGATTTAAGAATGGCAAAATACCTTATCACCCAATTTGGTGGAGGTAATGGTGAATTAGGAGCAGTATTAAGATATATTTGTCAAAGATACACAATGCCTGATGATAAAGGTAAAGCATTACTTACTGATATTGGTACAGAAGAAATGGCACATATGGAAATTATATCTGCCATGTGTTATCAACTAATGCAAAATGCTACTATCGAAGAACTAAAAGAAGCTGGATTAGAAGGTCATTATACTGAACATGGTCGCTCAATATTCCCAATTGACTCAAGTGGAGTACCCTTTACTGTAGCTTATTTTGCAGTCACTGGAGATCCGCTTGCAGATTTAGCCGAAGATATGGCTGCAGAACAAAAAGCTAGAGCTACTTATGAACACTTAATGAGCTTAACTGATAACCCAGAAATTTTAGGTCCACTTTCTTTTTTAAGACAAAGAGAAATTGTACACTATCAACGTTTTAGTGAATTATACGACGAATACAAAACAAAATATGCAAATCAATAAACTTAATTGGAAATCCAATTAAGTTTTTCATATTCTTATCATTAAAAGTGATATAATAGCATAAAAGGAGGTATTACAATGTCAAAACAAACACTATTTGCTTCAATACTCTATGTAGTTGGTATTATATATTCTATAATATATAATTTAAACGGTCATCCATATCTAGCACTAGTACCAGTTTCTATTATTGTTGTATTTATTTTGCCTATTATTTTTAAACTAATGAAAATGAAAATTACAGATAAGATAAATACATTAAATATTATTTTTTGTTTTTTTGCTTCTATTATTGGTAGTACATTAAGCGGATATCAATATCCCTACTATGATAAACTTATGCATTTTATTAGTGGAATTATTTTTACCATACTAGGCTATATGTTATTTTGTATCATCAATCAAAAATCACGATTAGATCATCAAAAGGATATTAAATTAATGTATATTTTTATTAATACATTCAATTTATCAATTGCAATACTTTGGGAATTTTATGAATACCTTACATTAATTCTATTTCAGTATGATTGTATTAAACATTATTCTACAGGTGTACATGATAGTATTACAGATATGATGTGTGCATTTTTTGGCGGTATATTAATTACTTTATTAATACGTAAATCATATAAACATAACCAATCTAATTACATTACCAAGCTCTATGAAGAGTTCTATACAATTAATCAACAACATTTTAAAAAAGAATAATTAAAAAAAGGAACTGTATACAATTCCTTTTTTAATTAAACATTAATAGTAGCATTGCCATAAGATTATTCACACAATGAACCGTTATTGGTGCAGCAAGTGTACGATATTTTTCATAGCTATATGAAAGAACAAATCCCATTGCAAAGTAAGGAATGATTTGAATCATCTCTTGAAAATTCCCTGCAAATACTTGTGCACTAACATGAATAAAACCAAATAAAAATGCTGAAACAAGATGTGCTAATATAAAACTTTTTTGTCTAATGGTTCTAAAAATAATAAATCTAAAAACAAATTCCTCTACAATAGGTGCACATATTACTGAACTAATAAACATTGGAATAGGAAAGTCAGAAAAAAATGATTCAATATTAGCTTGGTTAACGCTATCTGCTCCTCCTACAAACAATGAAACAATTAATGATGCAATTGTTATCAAACATAATGTAATACAATAATTTTTTATTATAAAACCAAATAAATGAGGTAGAATATTTTGTTTAAACCCTTTCCATACGTTTTGAAATACCTGTTTAAACATGATAATTGCTACAAACAAATTAATAACGCCTATAAACATATTTAAATATGAATTTAATAATGACAAATTTGTAATATGATACAAATAAATTACAATACCTAAGAAAAATGTTACTACAAAATTAGTAATAAAAAAATAAATAGGTAAATAAATCAATAAACCTTTTACTATTGTTTTTTTAGATAAATCCTCAACAAATTCATGTTTTTCATTCATCTCTTTCACATCCTCTTCCAATGAATTTTCTTCTAAAAACTCATCTTCTACACTATATGAAAGCTCATCAAAAT
>JAHHSU010000018.1 GCA_020025035.1 Thomasclavelia sp.
CCATCGACCTCACGCTTATCAGGCGTGCGCTCTAACCAGCTGAGCTACAGGCCCATTAATTGACTGCTCATATATAATATCACCTACTACTAGCTACGTCAATACTTTATTTGCCTTTTTGCTTGCAATTTAGGATAAAAATTTGTGGTTTATACTATTACAATTTATAACCATATATTATAATACATTACATTATTTAACTTTTTATCTAGTTTAGTATATAATTATATTATATAAATTATTTACCTTGATTTTTAACACAAATAAATTCATAGTTATATAGTAATTAATTATTATGTATATATTTTTAGTTATAATTTGTTTTATTAATCACAATCTATCAAAAAGGAGACTATTATGCACGAAACATTAAAATTAATTGGTAATACCCCTATGTACCATATTCAAAATACCAATATCTACGTAAAACTAGAAAAATATAATCCTGGTGGTAGTATTAAAGATAGAGCTGTTTTTTCTATGTTACAAGATGCATTAGATAAAGGAATTATTCATCAAAATAGTAAAATTATTGAAGCAACAAGTGGAAATACTGGAATTGCTTTAGCAATGCTAGGAGCAATCTATCATCTACCTGTTACAATAGTGATGCCTGATACGATGAGTTTAGAAAGAAGAAACAGTATACAAGCATATGGTGCAAAGTTAGTATTAAGTGATGGTAAAGAGGGAATGCAAGGAGCAATCAATCTAATGAATCAATTAATGAAAGAAGATAAAAATTACATTTCATTAAAACAATTTGATAATCCAATGAATTCTTATATACATTACCATACTACTGGTGTAGAAATATTAAAACAAGTGCCAGACATTGATATTTTTGTTTGTTGTGCTGGAACAGGAGGAACATTTAGTGGTGTAGCTAAGCGCTTAAAGGAAACAAATCCTACTATCCGTTGTATTATAGGAGAACCCAAAAAAAGTGCTGTGTTATCTGGACAACAAGCTAGAAGTCATCAAATACAAGGAATTGGTGCAAATTTTATTCCTAAAATTCTAGATACTTCCTATATTGATGACATTATGCTCATTGATGATGAGGAAGCTATTCAAGAGTCTATCCATTTTGCAAGACAAACTGGAATTCTTGTTGGTATATCAAGTGGCGCAAATATTGCCTTAGCAAAACGTCTTTCTAAGTTGTATCCTCAAGCTAATATTGTTACCATTGCCCCAGATGGTGGAGAAAAATATTTATCGGTATTACATTTTGATTCAACTTATTAAAGATCTTTGTTATAACATTCAACGTACTTACAAGTACGATCCAGCTGCTCATTCTAAAATTGAAATATTATTACTTTATCCACATATTAAAGCATTAATTTTTTACCGAATTGCTCATTGGTTTTGGATTCATCATTGTTATTTTCTAGCACGATTTCATTCTAATGTAGCTAGACATATTACAGGAATTGAAATTCATCCAGGTGCTTGTATTGGAAAAGGTTTGATTATTGATCATGGAATGGGTGTTGTCATTGGGGAGACATCGATTATAGGAAATGATTGCATCATTTATCATGGTGTAACATTAGGAGGAAACGGCAAAGAACAAAATAAAAGACATCCAACACTAGGAAATCATATTACTGTCGGTGCAGGAGCTAAAATATTAGGGAATATTACAATTGAAGACAATTCTAAAATTGGTGCTAATGCCGTTGTTTTAACAAGTTGCGTTAAAAATAGTGTCATGGTAGGAATTCCCGCAATAAATAAAAATAAACATCATTCATGAATAAGAATATTTCTTATTCATTTTTTTATCATATATTATTTATAATCATCATACATTAAATTGGTGATACATATGATTAAAAAAATAACAATTAGCTTATTAACAATTCTTTTTCTATATATTATCGTTCAATTTAATCACACTAATTCTATTCCCGCTAGTTCTTCTCAATCTCTTTTACATCGAACCATTGTAATTGATCCAGGACATGGTGGATTAGATAATGGTGCAATAGTTAAAAAGGTAAAAGAAGATGAATTAAATTTAAATATCAGTTTCGCATTAAAAAATGAATTAGAATCTAGAGGTGCAACTGTTTATTTAACTAGAGATGATGACCATGATTTAACCAATCGAGATCATCACTACAGTAAACAAGACGATATGTATTTAAGAGTAAGAAAAATTGATAGCTACCAACCTGATTTATTTATTAGTATTCATGTCAATACATCTCCTGTTTCTTCTACATGGGGGTCTCAAGTATTTTACTATCAAAAAAGTGAAAGTAGTAAAATGCTTGCAGATCAAATTCATCAGTCTATGTTAAAAGTAACTGGAAGTAAAAAAAATGTAGAGACAGCTAATTTTTATGTCTTAAAAAATACAAAAGCATCTGGAGTCTTAATAGAATGTGGATTTATAAGTAATCCAAACGAAAGAGGGCAATTAACTTCTAAAAAGTATCAAGAAAAGCTTGCTTCTTCTATTAGTGATGGGATTGAACAATACCTTAAATATTAAAAAGATGAACATTTGTTCATCTTTTATACATTCACTAGTTTTCCAATCTCCAAATAATACAATTTTGCTTCTACTTTATAATTTGGATATATTTGTTGTATAATTTTTTTGTAATACTCCATTTGTACTTGATGAAGCATAGTAAGTGTATGATCACTAGTTTGTTTATGAATACGATCTGTTTTATAATCGATAATTACAATCTTATCATCAAAAAAGCATAATACATCAAATACTCCATGAACAATACGATTTGTATTTTCTTCAAGGAAACTAAATGGTTTTTCTTTTTCTACATATTTAGCTTCATTAATAAGCATGTAACATTCACTATCATAAAATTGCATCAGTTTATCCTGATATTCTATTAATACATCTCTTTCTACTAATGTATATAAACCTAATTTTGTTAGTGTTTCAATCTGTTCAAGTATTTGATCTTTAGACTTAGGTAGATGTTCTAAAAAAGAATGTACTAATGTTCCTTTTTGTGCAGGACTAAGTAGAGTAGTCGAAGGTGATGATGAATACATATTAGTAGGAATTTCTTGTTCTTGTTGTAATTTTGTAACAGCAATTGTTTCATCAATTAAATCAACTGGAGGTAAAGAGCTAAATTGAAACTCTTTTACATCCTCATTTTTTGGATACCTAACAACATGTTGATCAATTTGCTGATCTAATTGTTCTTTAGTATAAAAATTTATTTGAAACTTTGATGCCTTTGTATTTTCCAGGAAATAATTTTTTGTTGAAGGAAATGTCTGTATTGTTTTAAAGTTTTTCTTTATCTCTACATCACATTCTTGATTTAGCCATTGAGTAATAACTTGAGGATGTCTCATTAAAGAAATACCTATCCAATCTAAATAATTATTTACTTTTCTTGCATTGTAATATAATAAAATATGCTGGTTTTTCTTTCCATCATAAATCTCTGGATTTTCATTATATATTACTTCATTTTGCCATTCTTTCATTTTAGACTCTGCACAAGACCCTGTCATAATTAGTTTTTGTGAGGCTCTAGTTAAAGCAACATATAAAATTCGCATCTCTTCATTAATTAATTCTTTTATTTGGTACCTTGCAATAAGTTTATAATATGGATTTTCATATTGTACTATTTGATCCACTATATTTTTTTGATCTATTACAGCATTTTTAAATACTCTAGGTTTAATTGCGATTCCTAAATGCTTATCAATCATCATTCTTTTTTTACTATCATTTGTATTAAAAGTTTTTTCCATATTAGAAACAAAAACAATAGGAAATTCTAATCCTTTAGATTTATGAATAGTCATAAAAGATACTACATTATTTGATCCTAAAAGAACTTGAGCAGGGCTAGAATCACAACCTAATTTCTCTAGATTTTGATAATACGAAATAATTTCATAAATTGATTTATCTGCTTCTAACTTGATAAATTCATTAATTAATAAATCTAAATTAGCTTTTCTTTGCTCTCCATTAATAAGTCCTAAAACAAACAGATTATACCCTGTAACTTGTAAGACATATTCTAAAAAGTCACTTGGCCTTAGTTGAGACATTTTAGCTTGAAGATCTTGATATGCTTCTAAAAAGGTTTGAACCTGTACATATCCATCCAATTGTTGCATGCAATAATCTTTCATATTTTGGTATAAAGAATCTTTTTTATTTAATACTCTAATTTTACCAATTAAATTTTCATCAAAATGACTAATCAAATAATTCCCTCTAATAAAAGATAACATGCTTATATTATCATATGGGTTTACTAAAGAATATAATATTTGAAGTATTGCAACAATTTCAACTGAACTTAAAAACCCTTGAGATAAAACAATATGATTAGGTATTTGATAACGGTCAAATACTTTTTTAAAGGTTAAAAAATTACTAGATGTACGTGTTAAAATTACAATATCTTTATATTCAATCTTTCTAGATTTTTCATTATCATCAATGGTACTATTTTTTATTAAATCTAAAATTCGTAATGCAACTAAATGTGCTTCATACTCGTGAATATCAAGGTCTCCTTTTGAACTTTTATCTACAAGTAATAACTCTGTATCAAATCTTGTCTCTAATTCATAGCGCTTATCTGTTTGCATTATGGTTTGTTCTAATTGGTCTAACGATGGGCATTTTTCTTTTCGTAAATAATCATAATTTAACTGACTACTAATATCATGAAAATACTCTAATCCTCCAATATTACTATCCATAATTTGATTAAAAATGTAATTAATACTATCTAATACAATTTTATTAGAACGATAATTATATCGTAAATCAATACGTTTGGTATGGCTTAACATAGGATAGGTATCGTATTTATCTTTAAACAATTGAGGATCTGCTTGTCTAAAACGATAAATAGATTGTTTCATATCACCTACCATAAAAGTAATAATCGATGGTTGTTGATAATCCTTTATTAAGGATATAATGGTTTCTTGAATTTGATTTGTATCTTGATATTCATCAATCATAATTTCCTTAAATTGATGATATAATAGTTCACTTACATGATAGTTAGGTTGAAGTAATTCAATCGTATGATATTGTAAATCATCAAAATCTAAAAGATGATATTGTTGTTTAATTTGTTCATATTTTTGTTTAAATTGATTCACTAATCCATCTTTTTCTAACATCATTTCAATAAAATAACAAGATTCTTTTAAAGTAAGTTTAAACGCTTTATCATCACTTACTAAATACTCTTTAGCTTTTGAAGAATAAGAATTTGTTATTTTTTCTTTTAATTTTCTAAATTCACTTTGATATGGTTTAATTTCATCATTCCAACTAATCGAACTAGTCTTTACTGGTTTAGAAAGTGAAATAGACTTAAACTGATCATAAGCAACATACTCTTGTGTAAAAAGACCTACTATATTATTGACATAGTCATATAATCCAGATGCAGGGCTATGTAGCTCACTACTTTGATTAGATTTAGTTTCTGGTACTTCAAAAAAATCAGTAATATGATGACTAGAAGCATAAGATTCTAAATTCACATAATGATTATACATTTCAATTGCATCTAAAGAAAGTTCATGTTTTAAATGATTAAATAATTCCCATTGATCAAATGAATGATCAGAACAAATATATTGTTCATATACATTTGTTTTTATTTTTTGAATATAATCTTTTGGATTACTAATAGAATTTAAAATATCAGATAATTCAAAGATCATCTCTTTAAGACTATTGAAATTTAGTTCTTCAAAATATAAAGAAATAAAGTTTCTTATTTTTGTGTCTTGTAGCCATTGATTAATACATTGATCAATAGCTTGCTGTTTTAAATCTTCAGTTTTATCTACAACTTCAAATTGACTAGGGATATGAATTACATAACCATATTTTTTCAATAATTGCACACAAAAACTATGAAAGTTTGTAATATAGCTATAAGGTAATTTTTGTTTTTGCTTCATTAAATGTTCATAGATATCAGGATCTAAGTCTTGATTTAGTTTATCTTCAATTGCAAAAAGTAATCGTTGTCTCATTTCTATAGATGCTGGTTTCGTAAAAGTTAAAACTAACAATTGATCAATATCATAACGATCATCTATTAACTTACTCATTATACGACTTACTAATATCTTAGTTTTACCACTTCCAGCTGGTGCAGATACTAAAATGGTTTTATCTTTTGTGGTAATTGCCTCTAATTGTTCATCATTTAAAGAATTAATCATCATTTTCACCTCCTAGTCTTTTCAATAGTTCAGTTTTATCCTCGTTTTCGATCTCTATTTCTTCATTATAAAACACATCCTTTAAACATACTGTTTTATAATCACAATATGTACATGCATGTACAATTTTAGAAATATTACGATTTTTACTAACACAAGGCATAATATTAATATTTCCCTCTTGGTAAATATTTTGAATAATATTTTCCACACGTTGACAAACCATCTGAATTAATCCATCAAACTGCTTTGCTGTTAATAAATCTCCTTTATAACATTGTTCTTTTTTTACATATTTTAAATGTTCTACTACTTGCTTTGGTTCCTTTCCTATGGCTTCAATAACTATGTCATCATTTAATAAATATCCATTCATCTTATACCCTTCTAAAAGCATATCAGTACTAAACGATTGTAAAAGATCATATCCTTTTTCATTAAATACCCTTTTTTTCGTATTAAAATATAATACTCCAGCTTTTTGTAGGTTATTTGTAGTAGTCACCATATCTAAATAAAGTAACATTTGAATATTAAATCCTAAAGTAGCTAAAAATAAATCTAATGTTTTACTGCTGGATTTATAATCAATTACTCTTGTGTATTGATGAAAATTATCTTGACGATCAAAACGTCCCATTACCTTTTGATCTTTAAAATACTTACTAACACTTTGTTCAGTAGATACTAAAACAAAATCACTACGACTTGCTTGATAAGTCAAAATTTGAACTAAATTATAAATATTTAACTGAATGTGATTTAGAAAATATTGAGTCTTACTATCTAATTTTGATATATCCAATTTTTGCATCACAATCTTATGAATAATTAAAAAAATTGCTTTTTCTTCGGTACTTAAAAAATCATATTTACAAATTTGATTAGCAATGTATTTTTGATATTCACTATCTATATCCTTAATTTCATACATCTTTATATAATCTTCAATTGTTTGATTACCATGATATAATCCACTCAATATATCTAAACATTCATGCACAATTAAACCAAAATCACTAATATCTACTTTTTCTTTTGGCTTTTGAATACTTAATCCTTTATTTACAAAATATTTAAATGGACAACTATTGTACATCTCTAACGAACTTGGTGAAATATAGTCTATATGAATTAATTCTTTTAACAATGCTGGTTCAATTTTATTAGCTTGATTTTTAGTAGTAATATATTGATTACGCATCATTATTAATTGATTATTTTTTTCATCAATATTTTGATGTATTAAAAATTTCCTTGAAGATTCTAAAGCACAAAGCGGAATATCTAAGGTTGTACATTTTTTAACTTCTACCCCTAAAATATGAGCTAAAGATAAAAATAAACTAGCAGCAAATAACGTATCTCCAGATAGTTCTCTACTTGAACATGAAAAACAAATATTATCGTGTATCATCAATAATTTAAAAATCTGTAATTGTTCTAATTCATTTTTTTCGTATAAATGAAGTCCTAATGGCATACTTTTAGATAATTCTATTCTTTCTTCATTTAAAATTAAACCAACATTATTTTCAATAGTTGGAAAATATTCTTCATTACATCCAATAACATAGGCATATTTTGCTGGGGTATAAACATAAGAAGAATAAATTGGAATTTGTTGAATTGCTTTTTTAGGATTGTCTAAGTTAAGATTAATACATGATAATAACATTTCTAGATAAAATGATACTGGCATTTCTACTGCAACATCAAATTCTATAAGTTGGTTTGTAAAGATTGCAATAATTTCCTTAGATTCTATACCATAACGTTGAAGAAATTCTAATAATATTACATTATATTCTTTACAACAAATTTTTTTATTTAATGCATCCAATAATTCTAAAATGACTTCTTCTAAACTTTGACTAGAAAAAAATATACAATTACTTTTTTGGATAAAATCTAACCCTTCTTCTTTCATCCCTAAAATATACTGTCTAAGTCCCTTTAAAAAAACTCCAATTTTAGTATGATACATGTTTTGAGGATGATTGAAATAAAATGGTATTCCATACTCTTTAAAAAAATGTGTAAGATAATGATGATAAGTACTATTTAAACAATATACTACAAAATCTTCATAAGATGCATGTTCATTTACGATACGTTGATAAATATCACTCACCATTAGCTCTACTTCTACCATCACATTAGTTACGTTATTGAATCGATGTGCTACATTTTTTAAATCATTAGTAGTTTTTGTATTTAAGAAAGAATGACATAAAAATTCATTCACTTCTATAGTTGGTTGATCAAATTCAATAATACTTCCACCTAATTTTTGAATACAATTTTTTGGTACATTCGTATAACTATCCACCTGTTGATTTGTAGTCATCAAAATAGTAACATCACTCATTTTTTGAATTAAAGATATTTGTTTTTGGTTAAAATTTTCAAACTGATCAATATAAATACTTTCATTATGAATCGTTGATACTAATTGATCATCCATTCCTAAATATAAATGATTTTCCTGTAAATATTGCTTGAATTGAATATATATATCATAAAATCCTTGTATTTTTTGTATAGAAAAATAAGGTAATTTAATGTCTTTAGAACAAAATGAAAAATGATAATCATCAAATTCTTGAAATAAGTCTATAAATTCATTAATCATATCTATATTAGGATGTTCTCCTTGTTTTACAAGTAAATCATATACAACTAACATTGATTCAATTTTACTAATTTTTCGATACTGAAATAACTGCTGTTTTTTTAGTTGTTCTTCAAAAAATTCTTCAAAAGTGCATACTCTACAAAATAACAAAGCATGATGTTTGCTATTTTGTAATAATTGTCTTTCATAGATTATTTTAAATTCCTTTGGTACAATCCATGTCGCTCTATTTTTATTTAATGATTCTTGCATATAATATTGTGTTTTTAAATACCACTTTTTACCAGTAATAATTCTCATGAATTCACCTACTTTCCTATTTTAAAAATGGGCATAATAGCCCATTACTTTACAATAATTTCTCGTATATCATTGATTATAATCGAATATGTACCATTTTCATTTTTAATTTTTTGTATATTATTTCCTTCTAAATAGTCCGATACATTAACAATGATTTCTACATTTTGATCTGTTACAATCTTACATTTTGATATTCTTTCTACTGACTCATAAGATGAAGAAATAGTAGTATTTTCATCAACTCCTAAATCTTGTAAAAGATCTAAACATTCAACTTGTGCATTATAATCTTTTTTTAATACATTAGAAGCAATTTCTAAAGGTTTGATTTCTCTATTTTCCAATAAACAATTCATCATTTCTTGTTTAACTAATGCCTTAGGTTCAAACTCATTAACACCAAATTGACTTTCTATTCTAGTAATAGCCCTATTCAATAATGTCATCTTTTGTTTGTCTGTCATTTTTGGCTCACCTTTTAAATATTGTGAATTTAAATAGTAATCCTTTTTTCCATCAATTTCAAATTTCTTTTCAATGATAAAAACTCTATTTTCTTCTACATTAACAATAATAGCTTCTTCTACCAAACTTGATTTTGGAGGAACCATTTGTCTATTAGTAATACGAACTTTTGTAATTCCTTGTTCATCTTTTTCAATCACATTAACAGGTGCCATTTTATAATTTAATTTTAAAATAGCCATATGTTTCATTCCATTAATTTTACATTCTACAAAGATGATATTACAATTAGGCATTAACTGAATCAATAATCCTAAATCAAATAATTCTTGTGTAATTGTTTGAGAATGGCTATGATATTTTGTTTCATCTTCTATCATATCTTTACATCTTAATATAATTGATGAAAAATCACCTAATTCAATTTCTTTAAGTTGTGAACTTGTCCATGCTTTTTCTATTTTTTTATCATAATATTCCTGCATTGTTGGACTTAATTCTAGAAAATCTTTAGAAAAAATAATTTCACGATGTTCAAAATCCATCATATGCATTAGAATTTTATCAACTATAATCGTATTCATTTTATCACCCACCTTATTGTAACATACTTTGACACTTTTGAGAATTTAGAATATAGTAATCCTTAGGAGGAAAACTTATGAAAATTATTATCTCCCCAAGTAAAACAATGAAACCATGTAATCATTCTATTATGACTACTACCCCTATGTTTCAAAAAAAGAGTAATCAACTAAGAAATATTATCACAAACTACTCACAAGAAGATTTAATAAAACGATTGCACGTTTCTAAAAATTTAAGTATGCAATTAATCAACAAACTAAATGATTCTAGTACCTATCCAGCATTATTTTATTATACTGGTACAGTATTTCAACAATTACAACTTGAAAATTATCATGAAGATGAATTTATGTATATTCAAAAATATTTGCATATTTTAGATGCAATGTATGGTGCATTAAATTACAATGATGCCATTGCATTTTATCGGTTAGATTTTTTATGTAACCTAGATATCAATCTATATGATTATTGGTCTAACAGTATCAATCAATTATATCAAAATGAGGATATCATTATTAATTTAGCTTCGAAAGAATTTTCTAAATTAATTCAACATCCTCATCTTATCACGATTGATTTTTGTATCCGACAAAATGGACAACTAAAAAGACCTTCCATGGCTATAAAAAAAGCAAGGGGAATGATGCTTCACCAAATGATTTGCCAACAAGTTACTAACATTCAAAATATTACTCAAATTACCTTTGATCATTTTCATTATTGTAAAGAACAATCAAATTCATCTACATTAGTATTTATACAAGAGACAAACTCAAAACGTGAAACCAACTGATTATGATACGACACTTTTTCTTCAAACATGGATTTTAATCGAATCCATGTTTTTTTTGATCCATAAAGTTGACGATATACTACATACTCTTCTAATGTTTCACTATGAATTGCAATATCAATTACCTCATAATATTTTCCTTTAAAATGACGATATATTCCTTTTTCCATTAATTTATCCCATAGTTTTGATGATGTCCCTTTATTTCTTGAGCTATATGATCAATGGAATCTTCAAATTTTTCTATTAATTCCTCAGAATGTTTGGTTGCATATACTGCACTAATTACCCCAAATGTCATAATAAAATAATGTGGAATTAATTTATTAGGATTTAGCACACGATATAGTAAAGATTCATTTAACGGAAAAAATAAAATATGCAATAACTGTTTATGAATAAAATCAATATCCATTTCATATTCAGCTGCTATCATTAAAAATTTCTCAACATCATCAACACTAGTAATTAATAAATACGCATTTTGGATGATTGAACAACATACAGGCATTGGTAAAATCATAATTGTATTTTGATTCTCATTAGTTTCATATAGAATATGACGAAAAAAACCTACTGATCCTAATAATTGTCCTTGTAAATCGTTTAAAACGAATTGTCTAGGTACTAATGGTGCAATCATATCATTAATGTACAGTTCAAATAATTCACTTTCTTTAATAAAATGAAATAGTTGTGTAAAATTATCGTTATCTTGGTGCCACCTAAGTTCCTCTAATACATCTTCTAGCTTAGATCCATCTATGTCATAAATCTTTGAATTTGAAGAAAAAGTTTTTTTATAAGATTCTCGAAAATTATCTAATTCTACTTCTTTAAAATTATCGAATGATTGACTCATATTATCCCTCCAATATATATTATATTGTAGTCTTAAAATAGTTACTTTGTCAACGTGTACAACTCATGTTTACTATCTACATGTACTGTATCTCATTTTTGTACACCTGAACATACAACCATATACTAAATAATCCAGATATTGCTTCTGCAATAATAAAAGAATACCAAACTGCATTTAGACCCCATATTCTAGAAAAAATGATTCCTAGAGGAATAATGATGATGAGTTGTCGCATCAAGGAAATCCATAAACTAAATTTTCCTCTACCTATTGCTTGAAATAGTGTTGCAAAAATAAGTCCAATAGTTGAAAAAATAAAACTGATTGAAAGAATTCTTAAGGCACCTACACCTAATTCAATTAATTCATTAGATGCATTAAAGATCTTTAATAAAAAATCAGGATATACCATAAAAATTAAAGTCCCAATACACATCATGAAAAAAGCTATAAGTAAACTGTAATATAGTGTTTGAATAAAACGTTTTTTATTTTTAGCACCATAATTATACGCAAAAATTGGCATAGCACCTTGTGTTAACCCACACACTGGCATACTAACAAATGATTGTAATTTAAAATAAATTCCTAATAATGGAACTGCTAAAGGATTTAATGGTAATAAAATTGCATTAAGTGCCATGACTAATATTGAACCAACCGAAATAACTAAAATCGAAGGTACTCCCACTCGATAAATCTCTTTAACCATATCTAAGTCAAATCTAAACCCTTGATAGGTTAATTTTACATCATGTTTTATAAATAAAATCATACAAATAGCAAGTGTCATAGACGTCATTTGTCCAATAATTGTAGCAATTGCCGCTCCTTCAATTCCCATTTTAGGAAAAGGTCCAATCCCAAATATTAAAATTGGATCTAAAATAATATTTGTAATACATCCTACAATTTGAAACATCATAGGAATTACCATATTACCAGTAGCCTGAATAATTTTTTCAATACAGATATGAATAATTGATCCAAAACTAAATGCTAAAATAATAAAAGTATATTTTACACCATAATCAAATATCACTAAAGAAGAAGTATATGCTTTAAAAAATGGCTTTACAATAGTAAATGACAACAATAAAAATATAAATGCTGAAAAAATACCTAATAATACACCATGACTTGCAACATTACTTGCTTCTTTTGTTTTTCCTTCTCCAAGCTTTCTTGCAATTAATGAATTAATCCCTACTCCTGTACCTACTGCAACTGCTAGAATCACATTTTGAATTGGAAAAGCTAATGAAACTGCAGTTAATGCATCTTCTGAAATTCGTGCAACAAACATGCTATCAATAATATTATACATAGATTGAATAAACATAGACAACATTGCAGGTAAACCCATTGTAATTAATAATGGAAATATAGGTTTTGTTCCCATTTTATTTTGATTCATCTATCACTGTCCTCCTCCAAAAAAAAATCCCAACTTAGATATTTTCTCATCCAAAAAATATCTAAAACTGGGAGTTATTTTGATAACCTATCAAATAATATCATAAATTAAGTAATTGTCAAATCGTAAATAGTAATAATAAATGTTATTAGTAATCATACCCATTACATTTCAATTAGTTGATAAAGGATTTCTAACTTCTTATATAATATATCTATTTATACACTTTCTTTTATTTTCTATTTCTTATCTACTCATTGCATATATATAGTAATTACAAGTATCATTATATCATTAATGGTTAGTATACTTGTTTAAGTATTTTAATATTTTCTAATAAACACAAAACAAATACTTTAGAATATCTAATTATAAAAGATTTTTATAAATCTTCTTCTTTAATTTTATATAGTTTTACTTCAAAATTTTGATATAAGCATAGAATATAAGTGTTATTTATTTTTTCAATCAATGTATAACGATATAATTGTTCTTGAGTTAAATTTAATGATGAATTAATTGAAGATTGCAGTAATTTCTTAATAAATTGTTTACGACAAGTAGTATCTATTTTTGGTTGCCACCATTTTTTTGGTTTTACCTTAAATAACATTAAATAATCTTCAATCATATACTCCAATACGTCAATATTTAAGGTATCCAAATATTGTTTTAAATAAATAAACAACTCATCGATTTGATAGCCAATTACTTTAAACTGCTGTTCAAGATAAAAAACACCAAAATCATGAAAAAAATCAAATGGGGAAGTAATATAATGATCAAATAAATAGTTTAATGTACGACATGCTCTTCCACTATTCCAATATTTTTCTAACATTTCTTCACATATATGAATATGTTGTCGCTCTTCATTTGATAAGACATGATTTTCAAATATTTCATAAGGTGCTTGATCTTGATAACGATATTGGTATAACGCTGCTTCTTTTCTTAGATTTGTACCTCTTAACATTTTTAAAAAACCAAGTTGCAGCTCTTTTGCTTTAAAAGCAAATACATCATCAAACGATTGCTTAAATCTATCATAACTTTCATAAGGTAATCCAGCAATTAAATCTAAATGTAAATCTACTTTATTTCCATTTACTAAGCTACATATTACTTCACTTAATCTTTTAAAATTTTGATTTCTTTTAATGATTTTATTAGTAGGTTCATATGTAGATTGAATTCCTATTTCAAATCTAATTAAATTTTTAGGTGCGTATTGATTAACATAATCTATAATACGTTGGTCTAATACATCTGCATTAATTTCAAATTGAAATTGTTGATGTGGTTGATGATAGTTTACAATAAATTCTAATATTTCAAGTGCAAAATTAGGATTAACATTAAAGCTACGATCAAGGAATTTAATAATTTTCGCATTGGAATCAATAATCCCTTTTAATTGTTTTTTGATATAATCAATGCTATAAAAACGCATTCCTTTTTCAAGCGAAGATAAACAATATTGACATTGATATGGGCATCCACGACTAGATTCAAAATAAACAATTCTATTTTTCATATTTGGTAAATCCCGATCTAATAAATATGGTGAATCTAATGTTTCGATATAAGATAAATCACAATTAATCATCGTTTTATTAACAATTATTTGCTTCTTTTTTTTGTAACTCACTCCAGGAATATTGTATTCTAAATGATTTTGTATAGCGTGTAATAACTTAGGAAATACCATCTCCCCTTCTCCACTAATTACAAAATCTATATGAAAATGATTTAAAAAATATTCTGGTTCATAAGAAACTTCAGGCCCTCCTAAAATAATTTTTAATGTAGGTTGCTTTTGTTTTAGTTTTACAACTATTTCCTTTATTTGATTAACATTCCATATATACGTAGAAAATGCAATAACATCTAGCTCCATTTTATTTAATTCTATTACAATATCATCTATATTATCCTTAATTGTATATTCCTTAAAATCAATATCAAAATGGTCTTTAGTAGCAACATAAAGTAATCGTAGTGATAAAGCGGTATGAATATATTTAGAATTTAACGTAGTAATAAGTGTTTTCATATTTTTCCTTTCCTAATAAAAAAGGGAAAATTTTCCCTTTTATCTTGGTTCTAAATCAGGTAATGTACTAGTTTGTAAACAATACTCTTCAAATGTAATTCCTTGGTCCATAATTTTTTTTGCGATATCTTTACCAACATATCTTAAATGCCATGGTTCATGTGCAATTCCTGTAATATCAGCTTTTCCTGTTTCATAACGAATAATAAATCCATATTTAGCACAATTTTTAATAACCCATTGATATTCTGGAGTATCTCCAAAAGTAATTTTTTGCTTATCAATCACACTTTGAGAAATTAAATCAACTCCTAATCCAGATTGATGTTCACTAGCTCCTGGTGATGCAACAAACTCTGATGCATATAATCCACCATATTTATCAGTAGTTTCCTTATATGTTTTTACTTGATCTTCATATGAACGATATCCACTATTTAATACAATTTCTAATCCTTCTTTTTTTGCATCTAAATACATTTGGTCTAATGCATCTGCAACATCTTTTCTTACTGTAGGATTTTCACAATCTGGAGCAACCGGCATTGTTGAAGGTTGTACTAAATCAGATGGTACATAATCATCTTTAAAATAAAATCCTTTTTTTACTAAAGTTAATATATTTTCAGGGTTTAATATTGTATAACTTTCCGTAACAGGATTTGAAGAGATAATAAATGGAAAATTAACAATATTTACAGCATAATCATAATTTTGATACTTATTATATGCATCAATATAATCAGCTAATTTTTGATATTGGAAATATTTTTTATCACTATATAAAGAAACAGTATCATAAGTATATTTATGTTGAATAATATATTGAATATCTTCTAATGATGCAGTTTCTAATAATTTCCAAATTTGTTCATCAGTATAATTTAAATTTTGAAGACTAACATAATCATTTTGATAGAATTTATCAACATTTTCTACCACCTTCTCTGGACTTAATTCAGGATGAAGTTCCTGATATCGATCGTATTCATCATACATTGAAGCATCTAATGTCAAAGACAACCATTCTTGTAAATGTTTTACTTTTGGTTTAGATAGTAATTCATGTTTAATTACTTTAGACTGTTTTAATACAATTGAACTTTCATGAAAAGAATATCCTTTGTTTAAAAGTTTAATCCTATTCATATTTAGTCCTACAATCACCAAAACGACTAAAATGATTCCACTAATCATCATTATTAATCTATCATATCTTAGCTTTTTTTTCTTTTGAGTACCATACGAACTATAATACCCATAATTTGTTCTTCTTTTTTTCATACAGAACCATCCTTTCTACGATTCATCCCATAAATATTTTTCTCCATATCTTTTACCAAACATCAAATCATACTGTAACAATTCATGATCTTTATAAAATTGTTGAATATTTTTTGGTAAATCATCTTGATGATGATATACATTATTATTTCTATCTAAAATAAAGTAATTATTATACCCAGCAATATATTGAGAAGCTAATAAATTAAATTTTAAATAATTTGGTAAAGGAATCCCTGCATTATAAAGCGTATATGCACCTAACATTGAACTATCTATTGTTAAGTTAGTATGGGTAGGAATATCATAATTTGCCCAAATTGCATAAGGGGTTTTAAAACGATTAATTTCATCTAAATTATCTGCATTCTTGTTTACAGTAGAACTCAAAAATGGATGATGATCTCCAAAAATCACTACAATAGTTGGTTCATCACTTTTAGAAAAATAATCTACTAAATTCCCAAATAATTGGTCTCCATCTTGTACCCCTTTGGCATGTATCATTGCTTCATTTACTTGATCTTCTTTAAATGAATTTACATCACCATCTAATGGTACCTTTCCATTTGAAGGATCACTATAAGGAGTATGATTTTCCATCGTTACAGAAAAAGAGAAAAACGGTTGATCTTGATTTCGTTGTTTATAACATTCTATAATTTTATGATAGACATCATCATCAGATATATAACCTTTTTTTAAAGTAACGTTATTTGAAAAATCTTCTTCACTCTCAAAATGATCAAATCCCATTAGTGGATAAATCTTATCTCTATGCCAGAATGTTTTTAAATAAGGGTGAATTGCATATGTACTATAACCTTGTTGTTTAAGTGTTCCTACTAAACTATCACAATGGTCAGTGATATAACGATTATACGCAACACTTCCTATTGGTAAATGAGCCATCGAATTTCCTGTTAAAAATTCAAATTCTGTATTTGCAGTACCTCCACCAAATATAGATACTAACAAATCACCTTTTACTATATTATTATTAATCCTATGAATATTAGGCAATAAATCTTCTTCAAACGTTAATCCTTTATTTGCAATCGTAATATCTGAAAATGATTCAGCCATTACTGCAATAATGTTAGGTTTTTTGGCTGGTTTAGGTTGGTTTTCTATTTCTAACTGATCTATGCGCTTGATTGCTTCATCTACTGCTTCTTTAGAATAACCACGTGGTTTATCAACCTTTACATCTTTTAAATTCATAAAAAATGACAAAAGAAAACCATTTTCACGATAATTTTTATCTTGATTCCAATCCATATTTGTAATTTTAATACTTTCTAACACTCGATTATTAAATACTACTCCAACTGTCAAAGTAGTTAAACAAATAAATGATGCAATAAGCATATTTTTCCTAGTCACTCTTGAATGTTGTTTAGGGTGGCAACGTAATTGCCATATTATAATTCCAATTAAACATATTACTGCAAAAACTATTCTCCAAGTAATATCAAATTTAATTTCTGTCATAACTCCTGCAGCTGCTTGTAAATTTAAAACATCCCATAAGACTACATTTTCTCCCTTTAATTCTAGTTTATAATAATTACAAATACCAATTATAATAAACAAAGAACTATAAATAATATTGGACCATTTTAACCGATTAATAATTAAATAGAATAATAAGCCTATATTAACATATATAATGTAATTTAATAATAAAACACGTTTATGAGTCCACATCCATGTAAGTGCCTGTACTAAATTGTTATTTGGATGATTCAATATTTCAATACATAATAAAACAATCAAAGAGATTATTAAAATACTAGCATACTCCTTAATAAATGCTTTTATTTTTCCATTGATTGTGTTCAATACTTCCATTTTTTCACCTCATTAATAATTAATATACTATCATAAGTTTAAATACTACAACCTATATTTATTCTATATTATACATAAAACAAACTAAAATGAAAAGGTTCTAACACAGAACCTTTATTTTAAATTTTCGATTATAGATATTTCTTTATTCACACTTTGTTGTAAGGACAAAAAATATTGTTTATCATAGTTTGCACCACGATCAATCAAATCAATTAATTCATCATACATATTGCATGCAAGTTTTAACGAAGATAATTTAATTGTATAATCCAATTCTTCATTTGCACTTTGAACAATCAAATTTATTTGCTTATATTTTTCTTTAAAAAGATCATCTATATTCACTTTTTCTCTTTTTTGAAATAATTTCATTTCATCCTCTAAGTACACTATCGTTTAGATTTTAAATCTTTAATATCTCCATAAATTGGAGTTGCTAAACCAAAACCACCACTTACTGCTAAAACTTGTCCTGTTGTATATTTAGATTCATCACTAGCAAAGTATACAACCGCATCTGCAATTTCTTTTGGTTCTCCCATTCTACTAATTAAAGTATTTTTTAAAAATAAATGACTAAATGTTTCGCTCATATTACTAGAAACTGCTTCAGTTGCTATCATCCCTGGTAATACAACATTACAACGTACATTGTGTTCACCAGTTTGCACTGCAATATTTTTTGTTAGATAAATAATAGCATCTTTAGACACACCATAACCAATTCTTGAAACATCAGGAATTAATCCACCTACTGATGAAATATTTACAATACTTCCTCCATGTTGTTTGATCATATGTGGTAAAACTGCTTGAGTACTTTTAAATACACTTGCTAGATTAATATCTAATGTACTCATAAAGTCATCGTAATTTGTATGAATAATATCTAAATCTGTTTGTGGGTTAGATGTACCAAAGTTATTAACTAATACATCAATTCTCCCTTGTTCTTCTACTACTTTATCAACCATTGTTTGATACGTTTCTTGTTTAGTTGCATCATTATATACTACATGAACTCGATATCCTTTTTCATTTAATGGTGTAGCTAATTCTTTGGCTTTTTCTTCATTTCTTACTGCCATGTATACAATAGCACCTTCTTTTGCACATTGTTCTACAATCGAATAACCAATTCCTCTTGTTGAAGCAGTTACAATAATTACTTTATCTTTTAAACGCATTTTACTATTCTCCTCTTATTAAATTAATTTTAAAATCTTGGTACTGCTTAGTCAATGACTGAGTACACCTTAAAAAATCTACAGTTTGATTATACACTATCATATCATCATCTTCAATAATTCCATCTTTAATTAATTGACACACATCATAAATACTTTGCCAAATTCCATCAAAATGATGATCTATCATTTTTGTATCTGATTGTTCAGATATTTGGTAATATTCCATCTCTTTTCCAATTTGAATTGCTTGTTCTAATGAATATTGCATTTTTACTCCTTACTTCACTTGATCACGATGATCAAAATAATTTCCTAATCTTATTTTAATCAATAATTTTACATCATGACGTATTTCTTTTTCTTTATGATCTAGTAATGGCACTGGTGTTACTTCATATATATCTTTTTCTAACTCTGGATAAACTGCTTCTATTAAAGGTGTATTAATCCAATCTATAATCCCCATTTGAATAGTTAAACGAGTAGAAATATTATGTCTAAAAATAACAGTTACTGCCTTAAATGAAGATTTATTTCTTCTAAATTGACATACATATTTACTTCCATCCTCTTCAAATTGGAAATCTAGTTGCCTTATTTCAGCATAAAATGCTAAATCTTTTTTCAATTGATTAATTTCTTTATCATTATATTTATAATAATAACGCTTCATCACTATCCCTCCTCCTATTTCAAATATATCGTATTTTATGATTTCTTGCAATCACTTACATATATTTATTCTATAAAAAACCATCATCATCTTTCGATGTGATGGTTTACTATATTTATATCAATTTATC
>JAHHSU010000019.1 GCA_020025035.1 Thomasclavelia sp.
ACAGGCAAAAACAAAATGGATGCCTCCTGTTAAATACAGGGAAACATCCATTTGTGTAACTTAATTCATGAATTTATGTGTCCAATATTCTTTGTACATATCATGTTTTTTTAAATCTCTTCTTTATATGTTTTTATTTCCTCATCATTTCCGTATACAAAATGATCTGGAGTAATTTCTACCCATTTAGGTTTATTAACACTATAATCATGCATTGATGGATCATATATAATAAGCTTTTTGTTCTTTTCAATTTCTGGATCTGGCGTTGGAACAGCAGATAACAATGCTTTTGTATATGGATGTAAAGGATGATTAAATAGCTCTTCAGTAGGTGCTAATTCTACAATACGTCCTTTATGAATTACTGCAATACGATCAGAAATAAAACGAACTACCGATAAATCATGTGCAATAAAAAGATATGTTAAATTTCTTTTTTTCTTTAAATCATTAAGTAAATTTAAAACTTGAGCACGAATTGATACATCAAGTGCAGAAATAGGTTCGTCTGCTACTACAAATTCTGGTTCCATAATTAAGGCACGAGCAATTCCTATACGTTGTCTTTGCCCACCAGAAAATTCATGAGGGAATCTAGAAGCAAACTCTGGCAATAATCCCACTTCTTTTAAAGCGTTTTGTACTTTTTCACTTCTATCTTTTTCATTTTTATAAAGCTTAAAATTATAAAGTCCTTCTGAAATAATATAATCCACTTTAGCACGTTCATTTAGTGAAGCCATAGGATCTTGAAAAATCATTTGAATTTTTTGAATAACTTCACGGTCTAATTCTTTAGAAATCTTTCCGTTAATTTTCTTTCCATTAAATAAAATTTCTCCACGACTTGTTGGATTAATTCTCACAATTGCACGTCCAATTGTAGTTTTTCCTGAACCAGATTCACCTACTAATGAGAAAGTTTCACCACGATAGATATCAAAATTCACATCGTCCACAGCAACAAAATCAGTTTTACCGATTTTAAAGCTGATTTGTAAATCTTTAATTTCAATTACTTTTTCTCGTTGTTCCATACTATCTATCCTTTCAACTTTTCTCTTAATTTTTGAATTGCTTGTGGATGTTCAATTTTAGGTGCTCTTGGATCTAATAACCATGTCTTAGCTTTATGTGTTTCACTAATTTGAAAATATGGTGGATTCTCAATAAAATCGATTTTAAGTGCATGTCTATTTCTAGGAGCGAATGCATCTCCCTTAATTTCCTTATATAAATTTGGTGGAGTACCATCAATTGTAGCCAATGGTTGCCCTTTTTCACCAAGTTGTGGTAATGAAGAAAGTAAAGCCCATGTATAAGGATGTTGTGCGTTATAAAACACTTCATCTACTTTACCAACTTCTACAATTTCTCCTGCGTACATCACAGCAACACGATCAGCTACATTTGCTACTACACCTAAATCGTGTGTAATATACACAACTGTCATATTCATTTCTTTTTGCAAATTTCGAATTAAATCTAAAATTTGTGCTTGGATTGTTACATCTAAAGCAGTTGTTGGTTCATCACATATTAAAATTTGAGGATAACATGCAGCAGCAATTGCAATTACTACACGTTGTCTCATTCCACCTGAAAATTGATGTGGATATTGATGGTATCTAAGTTCAGGATTGACAATTCCAACTTTTTCTAACATTTGAATTGCAAGCTGCTTTGATTCTTCACCTTTAATTCCTTGATGTAGTTCTATTACTTCTCTAATTTGTTCTCCAATAATTTTAAGGGGATTTAATGAAGTCATTGGATCTTGAAAAACCATAGCAATTTTCTTACCACGAATTTTCAACCATTCAGATTCTTTTGTGTATTTTGCAATATCTACACCTTCAAAAGTAATAGATCCACCTGCAATATGACCATTATTATCAAGCATACCAATAAATGATTTTGTAAAAACTGATTTTCCTGATCCTGATTCACCTACAATTGCAAGTGTTTCTCCTTCATACAAGTCAAGAGAACACTTACGAATAGGTTTTAATACCTTCCCACGTAGAGTGAATTCGATTTCTATGTCTTTAGCTGATAAAATTGGTTTTTTATTTTCCATCAAATTTCCTCCTCTACACATGATTTCTTGGATCTGACGCATCCGAGAATGCATTTCCAATCAAATAAAATGATATTGTTACAATTGAAACAATTAATGCTGGAAAAATAAGCAAATGTGGGAATGATAAAAATGCAGTACGTGCATCACGTAATAATAACCCTAAACTTGGAACTTGGTCACCCATTCCTAATCCTAAATAAGAAAGTGTTGATTCAAGAGAAATTGTTGCTGGAATAGACAATGCTAAACGTAATATCACAACACTTACTAAATAAGGAACCAGATTTTTAAACAAGATACGATGAATTGGCGTTCCTAAACATCTAGAGGCAAGATTGTATTCACGATCACGATACATTAATACAAGGTTACGTACATTTCTAGCCATCGTAAGCCAACCTGTTGCAATTAATGGAATTGCAAGTTCCCAAAATCCACTACCTACTGCATAACCAATTAATGTCAAATAAATAACTTGAGGAACATTTGCAATAACATTATATAATTCAGTAAAGAAACGATCTAAACTTTTTACATAACCCCATAAACATCCAATGATAACTCCAAGTATACATTCACCTAACGCTACAACAGCTGCAAGTCTTAATGATAATTGAGAGGCATACCATACTCTTGCCCATAAATCACGTCCTATTGAGTCTGTTCCAAACCAATAAGTACTATTAGGTCTTACGTAAACATCATTTGTATTTGCATCCATAAATGGAGAAAACTTTCCTATATGTAATGCAACAAACGAAAATACCACTAATGCAATAAAAACAAACATTAAAGCTACTGCCACTTTGTTTTTGAAAAAATTAGAAAAAACTGATTTCCAGTAAGAATAATCTGAGTATCCACTCTTTTCTGCTTCACTAGGAGAGTACTCAACTAAGGAAAAAAGTTCTTTATCAGATAATTTATTTGTTTCCATTATCTTGTACCTCCTTTTGAATCTATTGTAATTCTAGGATCTACAAGCATCATTAATAAGTCACCAAAAAATACACCTAAAATACCTAAAACCGAATACAATAACACAGTAGTTTGAATAACTGGATTATCATATTTATTAATGGCATCTACTAGTAGACTTCCCATACCTGGTATAGAATAAAATCGTTCTACTAAAAGAGAACCACCTATAGTTAATAAAAATGATGCTGGTAAATATTGTGCTAGTGGAACAAAAGCATTTCTTAAAACATGTTTTGTCATAATTGTAGAATAAGATAATCCTTTAGCTCTAGCTAGTTTAATGTAATCTTTATTCAATTCATCTACCATATATCTTCTTGTCCATAATGCATATCCTGCTATAGAACCAAGTGACATAGAAACAACTGGCATAATCCAAGAAACTGCATTACGTTTTGAATATAGTGATGGTAAATTTAAAACATGAGTACCAAATACAAGTAATAACGAATAAGTTACAAGTGGAGGTACAGCATTTACAAAAATTGTATAAATTGTTCCTAATCCATCAACTAATTTTCCTTTTTTTCTAGCTTGTTGAACTCCTAATCCAACTCCTAAAAATAAACTAATAATTAAGGAAACTACTCCAAATTTAAGTGAAACTGGAAATTTAGCTTTAATAATAGACATGACACTTTGTCCCCTAGCAATTTTTGTTGAAACTCCAAAATTAAATGTTAAAATTTGCCCATAAAATCTAAATAACTGCTCTAAGGGATGATCTTTTAAACCTAATACTCTTAAATAATTTTCTTGATCTGCAGGACTTAATTTTAAAAGTTGATCTTCTGTAAAATATCCTGAAGTTGGAAGTAAACGTATTAGGAAAAAAACTATAGTAACAATGAGAAAGACTGTTACAAGTGACTGTAACAATCTTTTTACCGTATATTTAAACATATCTATCCCTACACTCTATCTGGATTATTTGCCTTAAGAGCTTCGATTTGTTCAGCAGTATAGGCATCTGCTTGAGTTTCCCAATATTTATATTTTTTAGCTGCTCCATATTTTGGATTTGGAACTGAATATGGATTTACTTTTGAAACTTCCCATTCATTTCCTCCAATAGCATATCCTGGAATAATTAACACATGATCAATGGCATATGCTTCTGCTTTTGCAAATGCATTTAAACGTTCATTATGATCTACAATTTTATTAGCATTTTCTACCATTTCATTTAATGTTGCAAGTTCTGGTAATTCTTTAGAACTCATATGTGAATACATTGGATTCATTGAAGCACCATCTAAATCTGTAATTTGAAGCAAGAAATTGTATGGATCACCATAATCAGCACCCCAACCATTACCAAATAACATTGAATATTTATTTGCTTTAGTAATTTCTGAACTTCTAGATTGATATGGTATTCCAATTACTTGTACAAAATCTTCTCCTAATGAATCTTGATATCCTTTTTTTCTTACTTCAAAACTTTCATATGAAGTTTGATTTCCGTTTTGGTAATAAGTATATAATTTTACAGGGAATGTAACTCCTTCAGCCTTTAGTTCTTCCATAGCTTTTGTTTTATACTCATTAAATTTATTTGTATCTAATCGTGTTGCTACACCATCTCCATAATATTTTTTCAATGGTTCTAATTCTGTATAATCTACTGGGTTATCACCAACAGTTTTAACTAAACCTTCTGGTGTAAAAGTATTCACAATTAAATTTGTATAAGAATCTGTAGGATCTAGACGTTTCATATCTTCTGTAAAATCTAGTCCATGATAAAATGCTTTTCTAAAATTTTCATTACGAACCGCTTTATTCCAATCCGCTGCACCATCTAATTCTTCATTTACTGTCCAATTAAAATACGCAGAAGCAGCATATGGTCCTTGTAATGTTTGAATTAAATGCTTATTCCCTTTAGCAATTTCAGTTCTAATTTGCTCTTGTGTTAAGCTAGCTCTATCTAATTCACCAGAATTAAATAAATCAAATGCTTTATTTGCAGAATCAAGCATTGTAATAGTTACTTTATCAAATGGTACATTAGAAGCATCCCAATACTTATCATTTTTTACTAATACTTTATTTGCTTGGTTATTATATTCTGCTACTCTATAACATCCATCATAGTAAATTGTTTCAGGTGATGTTCCATATTGATCACCTAATTCTTTTACTAAATCAGTAGGTGCTGGATAATAAGAAACATAAGTTACACATGTATCAAAATATGGTGTTGGTGCAATCATAGTATATTCTAATGTATAATCATCAATTGCTTTAATTCCAACTTGCTCCCATAAATTATCTAATTCTCCTTGAGATAATCCTTTTTCTGGATCAGTTGCATTATAATACTCTTGAGCCCCTTTAATAATTGATGTGATTTGTGAACTATTAAATGATGCATTTGATTTTGTTAGGATATATCTTGCTCCTGTAACAAAATCATGAGCAGTTACATCTTCTTTTTCTACTCCATTAATATCTACCCATTTCATTCCTTTACGAATTTTAAATGTCCACACACTTGCATCATCATTTGATGTCCAGCTTTCTGCAGTTGATGCGACAATATTATTATTTGAATCAAATTCAAGTAATCCATCTACAAAGTTTACTAAAACGTTCATAGTACGTGCTTGAAATGCATTTAAGACATTCCATGTTTCTACTTCATTAGCTTGAAGTTCATAATCATGAAATTCTTTTAATGAACTACCACTTTTACCAGAACTACATCCTGTAAGCATCATAGTCAAAACGACTAACGATGTGAAAAGTTTTTTCATAAAAATCCCCCTTTTTATATTGATAAGAACCCTATGTTAATGTTCTTGCATTAAGTTTACTTAAAATGTGTAGAATTGTCAACACTTTTTTTATTAGAAATTCAATAAAAAAAGTTTTATTTATTAAAAAATAAACAAATGTCACAATATATTTGTTTATTTCCTAAAATTATTTACATAATCATATAGTTTATAACGATCTACTTAGATAAACAATAAACATATTGACAAAAAAAACCTAATATATGATAAAATATATTCAATTGTAGGAGGATCAATCATGAAAATTTGTGGCATTATTGTAGAATATAATCCTTTTCACTATGGTCATGTATATCATATTCAACAAGCTAGAAAAAAAACAAACTGTGATATTTTAATTGCAGTAATGTCAGGTCATTTTACACAACGAGGCGAACCTGCCATTATCAACAAATGGGAACGTACAAAATATGCACTCAAATATGGTATAGATATTGTGATTGAACTACCATTTCTATATGCCTGCCAATCAGCAGATTATTTTGCATACGCAAGTATCTTCTTATTAAATGAATTGGGCGTAGATACTATTGTCTTTGGAAGTGAGTCAAATGATATTCCAACTCTAGAATGTATTGCTAAAACAATTCAAAACAATAAAGATGCTTATAATGAATTTGTTAAAAATTATACTCGTGAAGGAATCAGTTATGCAACTGCATGTAATAAAGCAATTTACCAATTAACTAATCAACAAGTTCAATTACCAAATGATATTTTAGCGTTTAGTTATATTAAAGAAATTATGATAAATCACTACCCTATTACACCTATAGGAATTAAACGGACTAATCAATTTCATAGTACAAATCTTGAAACTAAAATAAGCAGTGCTACAAGCATACGTCGTGCAATTTATCATAACATAGATGTTTTAAAGCATACCCCAATGGCATTAGAATTAACTAAAAATCCTGTTTTTATAGATCAATTTTACGATTTACTATACTACAAACTAACTATTCATCATGATCTTAGCTCTATTCATTTAGTAAATGAAGGAATTGAGCAGTTACTTAGAAAAAATATTCAAAAAGCTAATTCTATAGAACAACTCATTGAACTTACATGTACCAAAAGATATACAGCTTCAAGAATTCGTCGTACCATCATATTTATTTTACTTCATCATTCTTCTGGGCTTATCCCTATTGACTATATCCGAATTTTAGGAATGAATCATAATGGACAACAATATATAAACTCTATCAAAAAAAAATGTACTATTCCTATTATTAGTAATTACAAAAATATATGCAGTCCTTTACTAGACTTAGAAATGCAAGCAACTAAACTATATGCATGTATATTTCCAATTCCTTTAAGAAATACTATTATTGAAATGGAATATAAAAATCCTCCTATTATTATAAAATAGTATTTTACATTTGTTGCCTTAAATATTATAATAAACAATATTAAATAAGGAGATATAACTATGTCAATTCGTTCAACTATTGCAATTATATTATGTAAAACCTCAGGTTTTTTCTTACAAAATATTTTAAAACGAGGAACTAGTCTACCAGGTAAAATCGCAAAAAAAATATGTCCTAATATTATAAGTTATGTATCTAAAAATACAGATGTCATATTGATTACAGGTACTAATGGAAAAACTACTACTACAAATATGGTATACAATATAATAAAAGAAGCTAATGTACCATGTTTTACTAATGGAAGTGGCGCAAACATGGAATCAGGAATTATTACAACGTTTATCAACCATTATCATCCTAAACAAAAGCAGATTGCTATTATTGAAATAGATGAAGCTAATGTACCTTTAATATGTAAATATGTAAAACCAGAGGCAATCTGTATTACCAATTTATTTAGAGATCAATTAGATAGATACGGAGAAATTTATACTACTCTTTCTAAAATATTAGCAGGTATCCAATATCATGTTGATACTACTTTAATACTTAATGCAGATGAACCGTTACTTGGAACACTTAATCTTCCTAATCCATGTATATATTATGGTTTTGATATTACACCTTCAAATGAAAAAATAGATATAAATACAGATGCAAAACATTGTGTCCATTGTCATCAACCTTATCAATATGATTTTATTACGTACAATCATCTAGGAAAATATAGCTGCAAAACATGTCACTATGAGCGACCAAATTTAAATGATAAAGTTACAAAATTAATAAGCACAACTCCTCAAGGTTCAAAGGTTTATTTTAACGAGATAGCTTTTGAGATTCCTCAAGCAGGGCTATACAATATATATAATGCATTATCTGCTTTTAGTATTACAAATTTTCTAAAAATAGATACGTCTTATATCCAAAGCGGGTTACAAAAACATAAATCAAAATTTGGAAGACAAGAAACTATACAAATTGGTGATGTAGAAATGACTATATTACTAGTCAAAAATCCAGCTGGATTTAATCAAACCATTGATACGATTAAACTAGAAAATGAACCTTTTAATTGTATTTTCATGTTGAACGATAATCCTGCTGATGGAATTGATGTCTCATGGATTTATGATGTTCAACTAGAAAAACTTCATGATTTAAAAATGAAAAATTGCTATGTTAGTGGAAAACGTGCTTATGATATGGCTATACGATTAAAAACAGCAAATTTTAATCCTAAACAACTACAAGTGCTTAATGATCTAGACAAATTAACTACGATTATCCAAAAAGATTCTACAAAACGTGTTTATGCAATATTAACCTATACCGCAATGTTAGAATATCGTCGTTTTTTACAGTCAAAAGGATTTATTAAAGAATATTGGAGGTAAACAAATGGAATTACATATTTGTCATTTATATCCTGATCTATTAAATTCCTATGGAGATGTTGGAAATATCATGATTTTAGAACAACGTATTAAAGCAAGAGGAATTCAAGCGATAATTCACCATGTTAGTATCAATGATGATTTTGATGCTGATTGTTATGATATTGTGCTTCTAGGAGGAGGACAAGATTTTGAACAAAATATAGTTGCTCAAGACTTATGTCATCATAAAAAGGAACAAATAAAAAAATATATAGAAAATAATAAAGTATTCATTGCAATTTGTGGTGGTTACCAATTACTAGGAAAATATTATGTTTTATCAAATGGAAAAAAAATTGAAGGACTTAATATTTTAGATATTTATACGATTAACGGAGAAAAACGTTCTATTGGAAATATAATTATTCAATCTAATGATAATTATTATGTTGGATTTGAAAATCATTCAGGAAAAACGTATATTCAAGATTTACAACCATTAGGAAAAGTAATCTACGGAAGTGGAAATAACGGCGAAGATTATTTAGAAGGATGCCGATATAAAAATACAATTGGAACCTATCTTCATGGACCTCTTTTTTCTAAAAATCCAGAACTATGTGATGAACTCATCCAAATTGCCTTAATACAAAAATATCAACAACCTATTAAGTTACAGGAACTTGATGATATAATGGAGTATGAAGCAAAACAATATATTTTAAATACCTACATGTAATATAGAAAATAAAAAAGAACTGTAAGCTTTCTTTCTAGCTACTTAATCAGTTCTTTTATTTTTTTAGTTAGATTCTTCCATCATTAAATTATTTTTAATCTTTTTTCTTCTAGCTTTAATTCCTTGTAAAACTACTGTTTTAGCTTTGATTGCATCTTCTTTTGATAATGCATCTATTTCCTTTAGTGGATAATCCATCTTTAATTGTTCGTATTTTACAATTCCCATTGTATGATAAGGTAATATATCTAATGCCTTAATATTTTTAAATTCACCTAAAAAATACCCTAATTGATAAAGATATTTATCATTTTGAGTAATAGTAGGGACTACTACGTGCCTAATCCATACATCCTTTTGAATTTCACTTAAATATCGAACATAATCTAAAATATTATCGTTTTTTTGTTGTGTTAACTTGAGATGTTCAATTGGATCAATATGTTTAATATCTAACATTACTAGATCTGTATACTTCATCAATTCATCCATTTTATGAATGGTTCTTGACTCACGATTAAATGTAATTCCTGATGTATCTAGACAAGTATGAATATGATGAACTTTTGCCTTTTTAAAAAGTTCAGTAACAAAATCTATTTGCATTAATGGTTCACCGCCTGTAACCGTTATTCCACCATCTTTATAAAATGCTCTGTTTTTTTCAAATTCATTTATAATCTCATCAACTGATTTTTTAGGTCCAACATTTAATTCCCAAGTATCTGGATTGTGACAATATGCACATCTCATTGGACAACCTTGCATAAATACAACATATCTTACACCTGGTCCATCAACTGTACCAAATGATTCTATTGAATGTACAAATCCTTCCATACCTAACTCCTCCTTTTATAAAAAAAGGAAACCCAACAAGGGGCTTCCAAAAAAACTACATTGCACCGTGGAATGTACGGCTAATTACATCATCTTGTTGTTCTTTTGTTAATTTCACAAAGTTTACAGCATATCCAGAAACTCTGATTGTTAATTGTGGATATTTTTCTGGATGTTTTTGCGCATCTAATAATGTTTCTCTATTAAATACGTTAACATTTAAATGATGTCCTCCCTTTTGTGCATATCCATCTAATAATGCTACTAAATTGTCTACTTGTGCTTGGTTTGTCATATTCTTTTCCTCCTATTTACTCATCATCGTCAATGAATACTGTAGGAACTTGGCATGCAGAATTACATCCACATGAATCAAGTCCTTTTTTGTATTCAATAACTTCAATATCTATATCATCGGTTTTGGCATTCATTTTTACATTCATATGTCCGCCACCGTTATTTACAAACTGGTCTAACATTTGTACTAATTCATCTACTGATTTTTTAGTCATATTCGTTATACCTCTTATTCATCATCTAAACAAATTTGTAAATCTCCAGCAAATACTTGATCTTCTTTTCCTAATGCACCTGGAATGATTGAGAAAGTATTTGAAATACCATCTTGTGCATCTTTAAATGGTAATTTTGCAACTGATGATAATGATGCTATAGCACCATGGCTATCTCTTCCGTGCATTGGATTTGCTCCAGGAGCAAATGGTTGACCTTCTTTTCTTCCATCAGGTGTATTACCTGTTGCTTTTCCGTATACTACATTAGATGTAATTGTTAAAATTGATGTAGTTGGAATACTTTCACGATATACTGGATGTGAACGTACTTTATCCATAAATGTTTTTACTAACCAACTAGCAATTTCATCTACACGATCATCATCATTTCCATATTTAGGGAAATCTCCTTCTACTTCGTAATCTACAACAATTCCATCTTCATCTCTAATACATTTTACTTTTGCATATTTAATTGCAGATAACGAATCAGCAACTACTGATAACCCTGCAATACCTGTAGCAAAATAACGTTTTACATCTCTATCATGTAATGCCATTTGAATTCTTTCATATGCATATTTATCATGCATAAAATGAATAATATTTAACGCATTTACATATACTCCAGCAAGCCATGTCATCATGTCTTCATATTTACTGATTACATCATCATAATCTAAATAATCACCTTCTACTGGTCTATATGCAGGTCCAACTTGTTTCTTTGATTTTTCATCAACTCCACCATTGATAGCATAAAGTAAACATTTTGCAAGATTTGCTCTAGCTCCAAAGAATTGCATTTCTTTTCCAACTCTCATTGAAGAAACACAACATGCAATCGCATAATCATCTCCATGAGTTACTCTCATTAAATCATCATTTTCATATTGAATTGATGAAGTTTGGATTGACATTTTTGCACAATATGCTTTAAAGTTTGCTGGTAAACGAGTTGACCATAATACTGTTAAGTTTGGTTCTGGAGATGTTCCTAAATTTTCTAATGTGTGTAAATATCTAAATGATGTTTTTGTTACTAATGGTCTACCATCAATACCTACACCACCAATTGATTCAGTTACCCATGTTGGATCTCCTGCAAAAATCGCATTATAGTCTGGTGTTCTTGCAAATTTTACTAATCTTAATTTCATAATGAAATGATCAATATACTCTTGAATTTCTTCTTCTGTTACCACACCATTTTTTAAATCTCTTTCAACATAGATATCAATAAATGTTGAAGTTCTTCCTAATGACATTGCTGCACCATTTTGTTCTTTAACAGCAGCTAAATATCCAAAATATAACCATTGAATTGCTTCTTTTGCTGTTGTAGCTGGTTTAGAAATATCATATCCATAAATTTTTCCTAATTCTTTTAATTCTTGTAACGCTCTAATTTGTTCGCTAATTTCTTCACGATTACGAATAATATCAGCAGTCATTTCTCCTTCAAGTGTAGATAATTGTTCTTTTTTATCTTCAATTAATAAATCTACACCATATAATGCAACACGTCTATAGTCACCAATAATACGTCCTCTACCATATCCATCAGGTAATCCTGTAATGATATGTGATGATCTACATGCTCTAATTTCAGGAGTGTATGCATCAAATACACCTTGATTATGTGTTTTTCTATAATCTCTAAAAATGTGTGAGATTTCAGAATCTACTTTGTAACCATTAGTTTCACATGCTTGTTCAGCAATACGTATACCACCAAATGGTTGCAATGATCTTTTAAATGGTACATCCGTTTGAAACCCAACAATTGTTTCTTTTGACTTATCTAAATATCCTGCACCATGTGATGTAATAGTAGATACAATTTTTGTATCCATGTCTAATACTCCACCTGCTTCTCTTTCTTTTGCAGTTAATTCCATTACTTGATCCCATAATTCAGTTGTTGCTTTAGTAGGACCTGCTAAAAATGATTCGTCTCCATCATATGGTGTGTAATTTAATTGAATAAATTCTCTTAAATTTACTTCTTTTTGCCATTTTCCAGGGACAAACCCTTCCCATCCTTTTTCAAATTTCATCATTAAACCTCCCTGTTTATTTTTACACATAGATTATACCACTACTATTCAACTTACACAATAAATATGCATAAAAAAATTAATTTTTTTTTAAGATGATAATATTCTATCACTTTATATATTCTAGATAATAAAAAAAGAATAGAATGAATTTATTTCATCTTTGGATAAATAATATTTCATTCATTATTAAAGTGAGATATTTTCTTTAAAAAATACTAAATTTTCATCAAAACATGAATTTCTTGTTCTATAACTGTACTTAATTTTCCAAAAATAATTACAAACTTGTTTTGGTTTTGTACAATACCTGATGCTCCCATTTTTTTTATCATATCAACTTGAACTAATTGTGGTTCTTTTACATCAATATATAATTTAGAACCATTAGATGCTACACCTAATATATTCGTTTGATCTCCTAAATAATGAATTAATAAGCCTATATCTATTCCAGATTTATTCTTTAATGGGATATTATTTTTTTTATTTTTTAAATAAAATCGAAATCCTATTATAAGTAGTAAAATAATAACAAATACTAAAATAAATGTAATATATGTGTTGTTCATAAAATCCTCCTTGTGTATTATCTTTTTATTTCATTCAAATTATAGTATACTATATCATAGAGGTGATGCAAATATGAAAAGGATAAAAAAGGGATTTATATATGATGGATTATAATACTACAAAAAAATATTTAATTTCTAAACCACTACTATTTATTCTTATCTGCATTGCTATAATTAGTTGTCTTGCAATTGCGTCTGCTACTCCTCTTATTACAGTACCAAATGTCAATCCAAACAGTTTTTGGCATAATCAAATTAAATGGTATATTATTGGATTTACAATTTTATTTATTACATATAAATTTGGTGTAGAACGGATTTATTCATGTATATGGATTGTTTATTGGATACTTATGATTTTATTATTACTACTAGTAATAGACCACTATGGAATTATAAATATTCCATTTGCACAAAATATAAATGGTGCTACAAGTTGGTTTGTTCTTCCTGCACTAGGTTCTTTACAGCCAAGTGAATTTATGAAAATGGTTATCTTAATTATTTTATCTAAAATAGTAGAAGAGCATCATCACGAATATTTACTAAGAAATTTTGAAACTGACTGTAAACTTTTAACTAAAATTGCTATGGCAAGTTTACCTCCATGCATTCTTATCTACTTACAAAATGATACAGGAGTAACGTTTATTATAATAGTATCTATTATTTTCTTGTTATTTTCTAGTGGACTTCAAATGAGATGGTTTGTAGCAGGAATAATTTTAATGATCCTTGGTATTATTGCATTAGCTTATATATTTATTTATAATCAAGATTTATTTAAAACAATATTTAGTGGACATAAGGCCGATAGATTTTATGGTTGGTTATATCCTGAACAAAATTATGGCCAACAAGGATATCAACTATTTAATGCTTTACTATCTTATGGTACTGCTTCATTTAAAGGGCATGGATTTCAATCTGTAGTAATGCCTTTTCCAGAAGCACAAACTGATTTTATCTTTGCAGTAATTTCACAAGGAGCTGGATTAATTGGTGCCTGGATAGTTATTGGAATTATTTTTACCTTAGATATTATTATCCTAATGATTGGATTACATTCTACTCAAAGACATCGTTCACTAGCTACAGGATTATTTGGTATATTATTTATTCAACAAGTTTGGAATATTGGAATGGTAACTGGACTATTTCCAATAACAGGAATTACACTACCTTTGATTTCTTATGGTGGATCTTCCCTTTTGTCCTATATGATAATGTTTGGAATGATGTTAGATATTGATAAACAAAATAAAATCAAAAAAAATAAATTATTTACTTATGAATAATTTTATACATGCTAATTAGAATACTAAATATGGAAATTTTATACAAAAAAAAATAAATTTATCGCTAAATGATGAATTTATTTTTTTACTTTAAATGTTAATAACTGGTGAGTAATTGGATGATAAAATTCTAAATAGTAGCTTCTTAAATATAATTTACAATGATACTTACTATCATACAAACTATCTCCTACTAATGGATGTCCTATTGAACTTAAATGTACACGAATTTGATGTGTTCTTCCCGTTTCTAACTCACATTTAACTAATGAACAATCTCCTATTTTTTCAACAAATAAACAATGCGTAACTGCCTTTTTACCTAAATGATGAATACATCTTTTTACACTAGATGTCGCTCGATAAATTGGTTGATCAATTGTCATAGTTGGACATTCCCCTTCTACTAAAGCATAATAACAACGTCGAATAGGTGTAATAGAAAATAAATAATGGATATATCTATATTTAGAGATAATAACTAAGCCACTTGTTTCTTTATCTAATCTATTTATAAAGTGAACTGTACTATCTAAATGGATATGCTCATAGTAATCAATAATTCCATTTGCTAATGTATAATCATGATAACGTTGATTAGGGATACATGGTACTCCTGATGGTTTATCAAGGACAAGAAAATATTCATCCTCATATATAATCTTTAAATCCATTTTATTGGGAATTAATTGTTTGCCGCGTTTTTCCTTTGGAAAAATAATTTCCAAATAGTCTCCAATTTGTAATTTGTATCTTACTGTAACTTCAATATGATTAACCATTAATTTACCTTCTTGTTTTATATCACATAATAATTTTTTAGATATATGATGTTCTGACAAAAAAATCCCTTAATATCTGATTTTTTACAATACTATAACAAAGTTTCATTTTAAAATAAATGATCTCTTTAATCGACTTGTGAAACTTAATGGCTTAAATTGAATACATTTCATAGAATGATTAGAAAAACACACTTCTATTTTAGATATCCCTTCTAATGAGTAAGCATAATGATCAATACCTAAAATTGAATTTTCAAAATTATCTGATTGTAATGTTATCTTACATTGACTTGGTAAAACTAAACTTGAACCTAGTGAACGATATGCATTATGATTAATACTTGCAATTTCTGTAAGTTGCATTGCATGAATACTAGGATGTAATACACTTCCACCAAGAGACTTATTGTAAGCAGTAGATCCAGATGGTGTACTAATACATACTCCATTTCCTCTAATCACTTCTAATAACTCATCATCAATTATAACATCTAGCTTTTGCGTATAAATACAATTTTCAATTCTCATTTCATTTAAAGAATAATAATTTTTAACTTCATTTTCATAAAATAATTTTGTATCTAAGATAGATCGTTCAAACACAGTGTATTCTCCAGTTCGAATATCTTTTACTAATTGATCGATTTCATGATCCATATAGTCAGTATAAAATCCTAATGTTCCAGTATGTACACCTAAAAACAATGTTTGATCAATTAAATGAAGGTATTGATGAAATGCAAACAAAATAGTTCCATCCCCCCCAACACTAATTACTAAATCTGGAGCAGTCTCATTATATTCTAAAAAATTATCTAATTTTTCTTTAATTTTTTTAGCTACATTTTCTGACTTTTCATTTTTTTTTACTACAAGGGTATACTTTTTCATCGATATATTCCTCCTAATAATTTATAATTATATACTATGATACTTTAAAATCAAAGTATTCTCCTATATAATATAATAAAAAGGAGATAATACTATGAATAAATCACTAGAAATTGAATATAAATTATTAATTACAAAAAAACAATATGAAAAAATAATTAACAATTATCCAAATCATTCTAGCTATGTACAAATTAATTACTATTTTGATACGTTCAATGAATTATTAAGAAAAAAAAGATATATGCTTCGAATAAGAAAAAAAAATCATACATATGAGTTTACATTAAAAAAAAGAGGAGAATCAATAATAGGAGTAGATGAGTACAATGAAATTGTAGATGATAAATTTTTTCAAAACCTAAAAAATCATTGTAGTGTAGATAGCCAGATTTTAAAAATGTTAAATCGTGAAGGAATATGTATAAAAGATTTATACTTACAACATCAACTAAAAACTACTAGACTAGACATACCTTATGATAACGGAATAATTTCTATTGATAAAAATGAATATCTAGATACAGTAGATTATGAAATAGAATATGAGGTTAGCACAAGTAAAGGTGCAATCATAAAATTCAATAAATTTCTTGCACCATATCATTTAACATATATTTCAAATTGTGCTGGAAAAAGACACCGACTATATGAACTAGTCAACCTACAAAGTAATAATCAATAAATACAATAAAAATAGACATAAATCAATATACTACTATCATAACATTTCATCATTTATTTTCTAAAACATAGCTAATATTATAGTTATGTTTTAAAAAACGATAAAATACATTAAATATGGTATCTAACTAAATACCTTTGCTTTACCTAATGAACGTTTTACTGTATTTAATTTAGGACACTCCTCCATATTACATTGTGCAATACCTCTTAATTCTCTAGGAATAAACGCTCTAATTTCTTCACTATTATAACCAACTTGAAACCTTCTTTCATCCATAATAATTGGACGTTTTAACACCGATGGATTGCTTTGTATAAAATCAATTAATTGGCTAGTTGTAAGATCATCTATATTAAGGTTGCCTTCTTTAATAACTTTAGATCTTTTTGATATGATATCCTCTGTCCCATTTTCTGAACGTTCTAACAATTCTTTTAATTCATTTTTTCTTAAAATTGTAGACAAAATATTTTTTTCCACAAAAGGAATGTTATGTTCCTTTAGCCACAGTTTTACCTTTCTACAAGAAGCACAACTAGGTGCAGTATAAACACGTATCATATCATCATCTCCTTTCATTGTTTTAATAATACAATAATTTTTTTTAGTTTACTATCACTATTTAATTTAACATATACAAATTATAAACTAAATATTTATTTTTAAACCAAATGTAATGCTTTAAAAAGAAAATCATGAATAAGATTATATCCATTTCTAATATGGCGCATAAAATATTCATAAACATATTCCATATCATCATGATCTAGTTGAAATGTAGTTTTGTATAATGTAACTAACCTTTGATCATGGTGTAGATACATTGACTCTATAATATCAATAATAAATTGTTTTTTATTACGTTCATATCGTGTTAAGCCATATTCTTTCCATTGGCAACATTCTACTACCTTATAATCAATATAAGATAATTTATAGAGATTTTTTAAAGAGTCTAATTCATTTCTTTTATCATAAGTTAACATACTACGATATTTCAACATATTATTCTTATCTATCTCAACACAAATACTATAATGATCACTAAAAAAAACAATCACTTTTTGAGACAAATCGGTATGAAATAATACAATATCATTAATACAATGATTAAGTAGTTTATCATCAACATATATCATTTCAACATCTTTGAGTAACTCAAGATCATCATTTTTATCCCATTCATATGGTTCTAACAATTCTTCGTCATAAAATGACCAGTTCACAATAACATTTACAATTTTCATATGATCACCCATATCATTTTATGATTTACTATGCAATTTAGAATAAAAAATTATCTAAATTATGTTATTGTTAAGCAGTTTTTTTAATTCTGTTTTATCAATTTTTTGAAATACATGAGGCGCAGACAACTCTAAATCAAACATTTTGGTATATTCAATTCCAGTTTGAATCATTTTTCCCCACTGATAATGTGACAATTTTATTCCAGTAAGATTAAAAAAATCATCTCTTGTATTATTCAAACAATATTCTATTGAAACAAAACAACAAAAATCACTTTTTACTGAGTTAATTGGTATTAAAATATTTATCCCATCTTTAGAATAAAATGTCATTGGTGATTTGTATTTTAAAGAGCTATTAACGCACTTTCCAGATAATAATGCAAGGTTATAATTTGAAAACAAATTTTTTAAATACTCATTCATCACTACAGAAATCGGTTTAGGAAACAACTTGATGTCACCGTCTTTTAAAACGAAAATAGTATGCTGAGCATCTAATTTTATTAAAATATCTATCATACTTCTAATCTACTCCTTATAAGCAATCACTTCTATTTCAACAAGTACATCTTTTGGCAATCTCGATACCTCTACAGCACTTCGAGCAGGATAATAATCTTTAAAGTACTGTGAGTATACTTCATTCATTTTTGAAAAGTCATCCATATTTGATAAAAAAACTGTACATTTTACAACATTATGAAAACCTAATTCTTGGTCTGAAAGTAGTGTACTAATGTTTTCAAATACTTGTTTAGTTTGAACAGAAATATCTCCTTGAATAACTTTACCATTTTTTGGATTTAATGGAATTTGTCCTGAATAGAAATAAAAATTGTTAACAATAATACCTTGACTGTACGGACCTATTGCTTGTGGAGCATTTTTTGTATCAATAATTTTCAAGAATCTCATCTCCTTTAAAAAGATTATAACATAGTCTTAATAACTATAAAATAAGTTGTTTAAAAATTCATTATATGTTAGAATATGAAGGCAGGAGGTTCTGTTATGAATAAAATAAAAAGTTTCGCAAAGGAATTAAGAGTATTTGGGATAGTATTAATTTGTGTTTTTGGTTTATTTGTCTACAAGAAAATTAATTTAAATGATTATATACAAATTAGCGATAAAAAAGTGATACAAATGATAGATAAAGAAAAAAGCTTTATACTTGTCCTAGGTAATTCTACATTACCTTCATCAAATGACTCAAATGATAAAGCTAATTCTAATGATCCAGGTATACAAACCCATGATCAACATGCGTTCCATAAAGAGTATATCAAAGAACACCATCAAAAAGTATACTATCTTGATACTAAAAAAATTGATGATTTACAAAATTTTACATCAACATACCTTACAACATCAACTACTGTTCCTCAAACATTATTTATTAAGAATGGTAAAGTAATTATGAAAAAAGAAGGACCACTAAAATATGTTGAATTTAGTAAAATGGCAGATGAATGGAAAAAATCATAAAACAACTAAAAATTAAATAAAACAAAAAGATGTCTATAACTATAGATATCTTTTTGTTTTATCCATTAAACACACTTTGTATCAATTTTTTGTATAAAAAAAAGGTATCCAAAAGGATACTAATGCCTAGCAACGTGCTATCTTTGCA